>NZ_CP010819.1 GCF_001483965.1 Carnobacterium sp. CP1 | reverse complement strand
TTTATTTTTAAGTATCTATACATGAAATTGTATAGAATAATGTATCTTTAAATTGAGACCACAAATACACTTGCAAGTACACTTATATGTGCACTTGCAAGTGTATTTGCTTCAATATATAAAATTTAGTGAAATCATGTATGGCACTCAATTAAAGTTTCAATTATTTTAATAAAGGTTAAAGTTTTATTCTAATTATTTTATCCGATTTTCAGCGATCTTATAGACGGCTTCATTATCTCTTTTTCCAATAACGACCACTTGAATGACTTCAACTTTACCTTTTACTTCTCTAAAAATGACACGAAGCCCCATTTTCTTGTTTTTCAACTTATTGCATTGTGCTAAGGCGCCATGTAACGGCTGACCAGCGCCCATACCACGTAATTTAATGCGATTAAGGGCTTTATCAACAAAAACTTTTTGGCTGCCGTCAAGCTTGTCGTAATCTTCTCTTGAGTATTCTGTCCATTCTATTTGGTGCAAACTTTACTCCCACCCATCATCTTCGTCGATAGTAGGTCGTTCGTTTGCGATTTCTCCACGTACTTCACTATCAGAAAAAGTAGCGACTTTTTCGTTCAGCAGCCTTTTTTCAGCGATTAAATCAGCAATTTGATCATATAATCCATCGACTTCTTTATTGAGTGATTCGTATTGATTTTGTGTCAACATGACTCCAGCTACTTTTTCTCGATTAAAGACATAGACCCCAGCAGCTTCTTTATCTGCTCTTTGAAAGATCTCCATAGGAGATCGTTTTACTTCGGAAATAGAAGATGTTGGAATATCTAATATTTTCATGGCCATATAAATCCTCTCCTTTATCTAAAATCAGTATAAACCTTTTAAAAGACTTTTAAAAGACTTTTGTTTCTGTTGCTAAGTTTAACAGGTGTAAAAAAATTGATCCCTTATGTATAACGGAAGTTAAGTTTATTTGTTTCGATATAAAATCCTTTAGAATGACGAGGGAGAAAAAACGATGTAACTAGTTGATTGTACTAATACTGGTTATATTTCATAATGAATGATATAAATGGTACGATTTTTCTATTTGTAAAAGAACTTTGACAGACAATAGAAAATGGAGTAGCTATTGTTTGTAGTAAGGAGGTATTCCTATGAAATTTCATGAATCTATTAAAGAAAAGAGAAAAAAATTAAACCTTACACAGGAAGAAGTAGCAGAAAAATTGTTTGTTTCAAGACAAACAATTTCTAACTGGGAAAACGGAAAAACACTTCCCGATATAGAAAGTTTAATCTCTATTAGCGAATTGTATGAAATTTCATTAGATGAACTTATAAAAGGAGATAAGAAAATGCAAAGAAAAATAAAAATCAAACATAATTACGAAGATGAAATTATGATTTTGGGTATGGGAATCGTTATTCTAGGATCATTATTTTTTGATTTAAATATATTTGTTACTATGATTGGCTTGGGTTTAGTTTTAACTAGTGAAGAATTAGCAAAATATATAGATACTTTTTTAAATTAAACTCAAAAACACACTTGCAAGTACACGTATACGTGTACTTGCAAGTGTGTTTACTTTAATACATGAAATTGCTTAAAAACGTGTATACAGAACCTTATTTCTTTGAAGTTTTCATTTGGTCTTTAACCGGTTTAACTTCCATGTAAAGTATAACCCACTATACTTTACGACGTAAAGTGTGGTCTCTGCGAGGCTAAAAACCCTCTGTTCACTCTGTCCCTTTTTTCGCCTTTAGGCTGAAAAGGTTCTTCGTGAACAGGCCCGAAAAACGACGGAATAACCGTCTACTTTTTTCGGGCAAAACAAAAAATCCCCCTTTGCCTTTTTGGCAGGGGGATTCTTTAAATATAAAAAAAAGAATTCATTTTAATTAATAGACACTTGTAAACGATAGCCTTTTTAATTGTTTATAATAGCGTATTGGAATTAAGGTAGATTGACAAACGAGTGATCAAATAGATATACTTCATTCAAATAATCGTTTGAATGTGAGGTGAGATGAATGGAAAAAGTTTGCCAAGTGACTATCGTACATAAAGAAAAAGTAAATGTAATAAAAAATAAATTAGATCAAAAAGATTTTTCAAACTTACTTGTGTTAGGGAAATGTTTCAGCGATTCTTCTAGAATTAAAATTTTCTATGCTTTAGAAACCTATAAGGAAATGTGTGTATGTGATTTAGCAGAAATACTTACTGCTAGTGTCGCTACAACGTCACACCATTTACGCTTTTTAAAAAAACATGGAATGGCAAAATCACGTCAAGATGGAAAAGTAGTTTATTACTCTTTAGCGAATGAAGACACTCTTTCCGCTATTCGTGTTTTTTTAAAGTTATCAGATAATCTATCTATGAAATCTTAGTTTGGAGGAAGTTATTTTGTTACAAAGTATTTTTTCAGCTATCGCTGTTTACATTTCTACCAGCATTGATTATTTGTTTATCTTGCTAATTATCTTTTCTCAAAGTCACACACAAAAAGGTATTCGTCACATTTTTTGGGGTCAATATCTTGGTACAGGCATTTTGGTAGCTGTAAGTTTGTTTGCTGCTTATGTGCTGAATTTTATTCCGCAAGATTGGATCATTGGACTTCTTGGATTAATTCCAATTTATTTAGGTATCCGTGTCGCTGTGATAGGCGAAGAGGAGGAAGAAGAAGAGGAAGTCGTTGAAAAGCTAGAATCTAGAGGAACCAGTCGGTTATTTTGGACGGTCGCCTTAATAACCATTGCGTCAGGTGGCGATAATTTAGGTATTTATATTCCCTACTTTACTTCGTTAGCTGTTTCAGAAATTGTTATTACTTTAATCGTATTTGCTATCTCTGTTGCGGTTCTTTGCTATGTCAGTTATAAATTAGCCAAAATTTCCTTTGTTTCCGAAACGTTAGAAAAATATGAACGAATCATTGTTCCTATCGTGTTTATTGGTTTAGGAATTTATATATTATTCGAAAATGGTACGATTCAAACTTTATTAAGTTTATTTAATTAATAAATAATTTGACTGTTAGTACAAAAAAAAGACAGCGATTAAAACTCGTTGTCTTTTTTTGTACTAACAGATTGGCGCATTATCCAAATAGTATCATTTGATACATAAAACTAGATAGAATCGTGTATCCTGAAACTTGTTAAATCAAGGTTTTTTTTTCAGTGTATATTTATTACTTTATAATATAAACACGCATAGATTTTGATATTGAGTCTATTTTTTCTAAAAGGAAATATAAAAATCTCTTTGCCTTTTTGGCAGAGAGATTTTTCAAATAGTAATCTATTTACCTTTAAATTTTTTGACTACTTTTTCTATGTCTTCTTTATCGACAATCCATTCTTCCATGAAGCCACACTCAGAACATAAGTATCTTGATACATCTACTAAAGTAGGAATAACTGAGCCAATAGAAATATTATTACCGATTCCAACCGCACCTGTTTGACCTGGAATTCTTACGATATTTCTTGAAGCACACTTTGGACATTCACCTGTATTTTTCATGCTCTTCCTCCTCTATACTGATTAGATTTATTGTACTCTAGCTAGCTTAAAAATTCGATACATGAAATTACATAAAATCGTGTATCGGGAATCCTATCCCCATAGGGTTCTTTTTTTATACCGCCCCTCAATACATGATTTCGTGGTATACTAGCTATAATCAGGTATCTGTTTTGTGAGAGGAGAAGTCATTTCAATGAGTTATAACGTCCAACCCTTAAGAACGCAGCAAGAAATAAACGACTTTTTATTCTGTTTGAGGCGCAATAAAAACGCCGAACGCGACGTTTTTCTCTTTTTGATCGGGATCAACAGCGGTTTGCGCATGTCCGACATCGTCAAATTGAAGAAAAAAGACATTCTTTCGTCTAAAAACCCCCGAATCGTAGAACAAAAAACCGGAAAAACCCGTATTTTGTATTTAAGTAGTCTGCAAGATTTGATTCAAGAGTACACAAACGACTTGGATCCGGAGGATGATTTGTTTCCGAGCACCAAAGGCGGCCATTTAGAAGTCAACACGGTCTACCAAATGTTTCAAAAGGTCGCTAAGCTGTTAGGAAGAGACGATATCGGCACGCACACGTTGCGGAAGACGTTTGGGTATCATTACTACAAGAAAACCAAAGACGTGGCCACACTGATGGAGATCTTCGGTCACAGCAGCGAGAAAATCACCAAACGGTATATTGGAATCAATGAAGATGAAATTAGTGAAACCTTATTAAATTTTAGATTAGGCTTTTAGATTTTGATTCATTTCTAGCACCTTTTATCAATTATAATTGAGATGTAAAAGACTTTTATTGCTAGGATAGCAGTATTATAAAGACTTTTGGTAGTGAAACTTCTAGAAATTCACTAAAGTAAATGTAAGGAGATTATATGAATTTAGCGACTAGATTAAAACAAAAAAGAAACGATTTACAACTGACTCAAGAAGAAATAGCAGAAAAAATACATATATCACGGCAAACCATTTCAAATTGGGAAAATGGCCGGAACTTGCCTGATATTAATAGTCTTGTTTTAATTAGCGAGATTTATGCTATTTCTTTAGACGAATTAATGAAAGGAGATCCTGAAATGGTTAAACAGTTCGATAAAAAAGGCAACTATTTTACGGTTTTAGCTGTCTTAAGTGGAGCATTTATTTTATTAACTATTTTTCATCTAATCAGTCCTGGAGAAGTCACTGCGACTTTATTATTTTTTGGAACACTAATAATAGTCTTTTTAGTATCTAACCTGCTAATTTTGTGGGGGCTAATAGGTATAAAAGATAAGCTAAACAACCTATAATCGTTGTTTAGCTTATCTTTATTTTTAATATTTGATTTATAATGCTGTACTTGACATAATCGCCATTTTTAATTTACTCAACGAACAGCAAATCGCCAAATGTTATATCGGAATCAATGAAAATGAAATCAGCGAAACGTTCTTGAACTTTCTCTTAGAATTTTAGTTTCTAGGTATATTGTTAGTATTAAAAATCCTGAATATCTTTTTTTGATTGTATGGATTTTAATTTACGTTTTTGTGAATAGATTTCTCCGATTGAAATAGCTAATGTCACCCAAACCCCAATGTTATTTAATCCTATACCAGAAGTGGATTTTCCGCCTAAAATTGTTAACAAAAACATTACGGAGAATAAATAGACTAACGTGATTATTTGTCCTTTAATATTTTCTATATTATTAGAATGGCCAAAACGTTTAAATAATATAGATATAAGATACAAACTTAAAATAATCCATATATTTATGTTTATAGGGATTATCTTAGAGAGTGGCGTATCAGGAAAGTAATCATAAACCATCAAAAGCGTTAGAGGAATATAAAAAACTAAATCACTAATTTTTAAATATTTAATAACGAATCACCTCAAATCTGTAAGTATTTATTCAAGATTTCATTCAGTTTTTTTTTGAACATACGACTAAATAGACCTTTTTTTTCTATTGATTCTTGTCCTAATTCCAGTAATTTCTTGTCATGTTCTTCTAATCTTCCGATGGCACTCTCTAATTGTCCTGACAATTTTAAGTTACTTTCAACTAACTGATTGATAAGTGATTCGTATTGTTTGATTGTATCTTCTTGAATCGGTTGCAAGTCGTTACTTGTGTCGCTCTCAAGTCGCGTATCGGTAACTGATACGCTCGCTACGTCATTTTCTGTTAAGACCTGCTTTACCGCTTCTTCTAGCGAAAAACCAGGGCGTACTTTTAACGATATTACCCGCTTTAAAACCGATACATCGACATACCTATATAAACGACTGTTATTGTTATCGCGTTCAAAATAAGACTTGTTCCCGCTAGTTTTTTCAATCAAACTAGAGTATTTACGCAAAGTTGTGACCGCAATTCCTAACTTTTTTGCAGCGACATTAGGCGATATGTATTCTATAAAATTAGTATCCTTATCCATAAGTGAAACCACCTTAAATGTTGTTATAACAATAGTTTAAAGAAACTTATCTGATGACACAATACTTTATTTCTTTATTTTTTCCTGTTTAGTTTTTTCACGTTTATAACGTTCAGCCTTTGTTTCTATTTCTTCATTATTAATCCAATCATACAAGGGAACATGGATTTGTTGTTTTTCTTCAAAAATGAAACTAATTCTTTCAATTTTATTTCCTTTCTTAGCCTTTTCTTTTTTATAGCTTAAACTTTTAAATAAAGGTTTTAACTCTTTCATACTCTTTTCAAGTATTCTTCTATCTATATCATACATACGATAACTTTCAGGAATATCTAACAATCGTTTGAATTCTTCAATAGAAACTGTATAAAAACCTGTACCTTTAAATTGTTTTAATTTACGATAAATTGCTTTTGTGTAAGAACTATTGATTTCTGTAAATTCCTTTAATTCAAATTTAGTAAACATTTCAAAGTCATTTAATAGAAATTCAAATTCACTATTAACGCCAATTTTTACAGTTTGTGTATCGGAATCGATATCAAATTTTGTAAATAATACGAAGCGTTTTATTCTTGTTTCTGTACGTTCTCCATAAGTAAGACTAAGCATTTTCGTATAAGTTTTATCCAAATCATTCATAAATCGTTTAACAGATGTAGGTGAATAATTGCTCAAATCTTTTAATTGTTCAAAACTAAATTCGATTTCTTCAGTGTATCTATCTTTTAATTTCGAACATATTGAAAAAAATAGATCTAATTCATTAGGATTAAATTTTCGAAAACTTACGTCGTTTAAACTATTTTCATATTTAACAACTTCATTCAACAAGAAACCCGCCTTTCTACAATCCTTTCTTTCATTATAACCACCTATAGACGACATGTAAACAAAGTGTCGTTACAGCCTAGACAAAGTGTCGTCTATAGACAGACAAAACGTCGTCTAGGCATAGACAAAACGTCGTCTGTAGGCAGACAAAATGTCGTCTATAGTGCAGACAAAATGTCGTCTGCACTATAGCTGTATACCTTGGGGGAGTAGATCTAAAAGCACCTCTAAAACTATTTTATCTTTAAAACTCTTTTATAACTATATTAAAACTATTTTAAAAGAACCTCTCTTAAAATATTATTCTATCAAATAAATTCAAAACCTAAAGTACAAGTAATGAAACCTTGCTCCGCAAGCTCAAAAATAGTTTAAAAACAAGAAAGGAGTGAGAGCAAACCACTCTCACATCTAACTCCGCCTCGCTCTTCGCTCGTTGGTAGTTCAAAGTCAAAAACATCAACAATGAAGGTGTGATCCAGCTAACCATGCTTAATATGGCTTCAGAATCATATTTAGATCGTATTGATAGTTGGATTAAATAAATCCTCACTCCGTTCGTGCAGGGCAAGCCCTACATACCCAAAGACATTTTTAAAGACGTTCTCTTTATTAATTTTTTTTAGTTTCGAGAAAATCTAATCCATTTTCTAAGATGAAACTTAATAAGTACCCTAAAAACAACGAAATACTATATCCTATAAACCAACTAAAACGGCTTCTTGTTATCTCTATCAAAACAAACGTCAGAAGATAGCCAGAAATTATAGCAGTTTTTCTATACTGATTAAAATTAAACTTTAATTTCATTTTTATTGTTTCCTCACAGACATTTTTTTATTTTTTCAACAAATTTGGCGTAAAGATCCTTACACTTGCTTCTCACAGGCGAAATAAGGCACATTAGAGCATGTTTAAATGAATAAACGCACATTTACTTGCCAGTATGTTAAACAGGCTTATAAGCTGCTTTAAAGTTTGATTTCGTTATCGTCTTTTATTTAAGAGTTGCTTTCCAATAATTTACGTATACGGTAACGAAAAAACAGAGAGCTAGCATAATAAGAAAAAAGACAAATCCATAATATGCCGGGAACACCAGTTGAGAAAGAGCTACCAAGTAACAATAAAGTACTTAAAATATGTGTAATTTCGCTTGAAATAACTAAGGATTTAAACTTTTTTTCTTTCTCTTTATTTTCAGATATCTTCTCGAGTTGACCTGGCACAACATAATAGGCCACAGTGAAATAGCGTACAAAAACAGAGGTATAGTTCCCTAACAAAATATTAAAAATACTAAATAAGTCTCCGAAGATAATTATCATAATAAGAACGTTAGCTACATAAACAATCAAAATAAAACCCCTTTTCAAATTTAATTATCAGTATTACGTAGTCTCTTATTTATTTCAATGGTTAAGAATTCAATTCGTAGATTTATACAGTTGAATAAACTATTTTTAAATAAAGGTAGTAAAACGTCTTTTATTTTTTTGAAGAAACATGAGTGTTAGAATAATTTTATAGAACTGTTTTATTCTAATCTCGACAATTAAGGAGAGATAATCAATGTTAAAATATATAATCGCTAGTGGTCTTGCTCTTAGTGCTCTATATTTTGCGTCAGAAGTAGGCGTCAACGTATTTGGTAATATGTTAAAGACTAAAAGAGTAATTGGTATCTCAGTAAAAACTCAATTGATAACTGCACTCAAAAACAGACAAGAATAAAAAGTCTTGTCTGTTTTTTGTATTTTGTTTACGACTTTTTGTTTGCTAAAAATAATAAAAAAAATAAAAATTCAATCAGAGACATCCAAAAAAACAAAAAAATAAGTGATAGGGCAAGCTACGGGTTTGTCCGGACAAACCCGAAACCGAAAAATCATTTTTAACCCGCCAATTAAATTTGGCAGGCTACGGTAATGGCATGCCATTACCTAAAAATATTTTTTCGCTTGGTAGGATTTTCCTACGACCTTTACTTAAAAAGACACACGGAATCATTTTTACAAAATGAGATCCGCGTGCCTTTTTGCGTTGTCGCTTTGCTCGAAAAAAATACAAGTATGGTAACCTAAAAAAAATGGAGGTAA
>NZ_CP010796.1:1775000-1962500 GCF_001483965.1 Carnobacterium sp. CP1 | reverse complement strand
AATCTAACTAGGAGCAATTCTAATGAATCAGACTAAGTTTTCAGAGTTTTTAAAAATTTCAAGAGCACTAAATAGTTATGGGATCACTCCTTTATTAATGGGATCTTTAGGTTTAGAGTATGTTACTAGGATAAACTGGAAAGCTCAAGATATAGATATCCATGTTCCAGGTGACCCTAGAGGATGGGAAGCAGCAGATGAAGACAGAATACTCAATTGGGATACTATTTTAAAAGTTATGAACCAAATTGGCTATCAGCTCATCGATTTACATGAACATGAATTTAGCAACGGAAGATTTTCTATTCAGTATGGCGTTATGGATACTTTACCCGATTATGCGGATACTGAAATTAAAGAGCTGAAAAGTGAGGAAATAGAGGAAGCAAGATTTTATGTTCCAACAGCAGAACAATTCCTAAAGATATATAAAGCATCTGCCAAAGATAGTTACAGAAATGATAAAAATAATAATAAAGACTTTGAAAAAATTAAGTATTTGGAATCAGTAAGAACAGAAGATGTGAAGATACGCTTTGCTATTCCTGATGATTGTAATAGTTTATCGAACAAAGACATGCATATAGACCCTCATAGATTAAATTCTGCAATTAAAGAAAAAAGAGTTCTTATCATTGAAAGAGATGAATTAATCGGTTGGCTAAGATTCAGCTATTTTTGGGATTCAATTCCTTTTATTGATATGCTCTATATCCTTGAACCATTTAGAAATAAAAAATATGGAACTGCTCTAATAGATTCCTTTGAATGGGATATGAAATTACGTGGTTTTAATGAAATTATGACTTCTACCGCTAGTGAAGAATATTCACAGCATTTATACCATAAACTTGGCTTTAAATCTGTTGGAGGCTTTTTTCCTCCTAAAGAAACTTATGAAATTATTTTAACGAAAAATATTATTTAGTTTATTAAAAACTGTTATTTAAAAGTGGTTTGTAAGGATGAAAATCAGATTAATGAAAGAGGAAAATATCTTTAAAATTGCCAACGCTTTTTTAGTATAAGGTTGGGATGGCAGGTATGAAATATTAGAGAGTTATTGGTTGGAGCAACAAAATAAAAGCAGATTCGTCTTTGTGGCGGAGTTAGATGGACATATTGCTGGATATGTGACATTAGTAAGAAAAGCAAAGAATGGACCTTTTCAAGCAAGTGAACTACCTGAGGTTGCTGATTTTAATGTTTTTGAAAAGTATCAAAAACAAGGAATTGGAAGTTCCCTACTAGCCGCAGCAGAAAATAAAGCTGAGCAGTTTTCATCTATTATTACTTTAGGAGTTGGATTACACAAAGGATATGGTGCAGCACAACGCATTTACGTAAAACGAGGGACCCTGCCTGATGGGTCTGGAGTCTGGTTTGAAAATAAAAATGTAGATAGTGGAGAAGCTTGTATGAATAATGATGATTTATGCATCTATATGTCTAAAAATTTAAAAAACACTAATATAGACTATTATATAAGGATTGGAGGAACAATGAATGTTGGTAAAAAGCTTTGTAGTCGTGGTTAGCGGGGTAACTGCTGGAGGAAAAACTACTTTGATCAATGAACTGCATAAAGAATTTATAGACAGCAAAGTGATCTCTTTTGATGATTACAGTATTGATGCATTACCCCTTCAGCGCCACCAATAGAAACACCCATCCAAGATGCTGTAAATCAATATGACCTCAACCTCTTAATGAAGGACTTTTTGTCAGCTAAAGATAAATTTCCATTTATTTTTGTAGACTTCCCTTTTGGATATAAACATAAGGCATTAAAACCATACATTACTAAAGCCGTGTATTTAAAAACACCCTTAGATGTAGCTTTTGCAAGGCAACTAATTAGAGATTATTCAGACAAATCTGTTGAAGAAATTCTGATTTGGGCCCAAACATATGTAGACTCTGCTCGACAAATTTTTATAGATTATGATGCTTTTGTTAGTGAAGATGTCGATTTAATCATTGATGGTACCCTGCCTTTAATTGAACAGCTTAACTCTATAAAAAAAGTGATGCAGGTGACGAATTAAATAGTTCCTTAAGATACTGTTTAACAAAAAAACTTCAGACGCACATATTCGTCTTCTTTTTAGCCCTATTCCAACAATTGAGTTTATTTACACTTAATCGTTGGAATACCCGCTATTAAAACTCTTCAATGATTTCTGTTACCGTTATTTCTCCGCCAATTAACACTTCTGATAAATTACTTTCTGACGAGGACGACCAATACAGTTTTGCTTGTTCGATTTTTTCTAGAAATGACTTATTTTTTATTGATGGTAACAAATCAGCATTTCCTTTAAAAATTTTTCCGCTTGTTTCAAGTTTAACAATTTGTATTATTTCTCTGTTATAGGAGTTAAATGTTTTTTGCCACTGAGCTAAGCTCCTCAAACTTTCCACGCCGTATAAACATTCAAATCTTGATGGCAATTCTGGAAAATGTTCTAGACGAACCATCTCAGTGATAACTTCTCTAATAGCTTTGGAAGAATGTTCAAAAGAGTTTTTTAAAAACAATCGTTCATTTCCTTCTACCTTAGTGTCTAACTCATTAATAGCTTGGTCAAAAGTTCTGCCTCTGAAATCACTAAACCCATTATCTAAAAAGAAATAATACAATCGATTTTTGTGATTGCTTCCAAAATCTATTTTTTGCCCTTTATACATAGGTTTTCTAGTAACTAAATGATAATAGTCCAAACTTTCACTCCTTTTACAACTAATTGGTATAACACAATTAGTTTACCATTAATGAATATATAAGTAATAACGACACTCAACAAATTATCTTTAAAAGCATAGTCTAATTGATACTTGCTCATCTTATATACCAGCGCATTTAAAGGATAATTCAGCAATTATCATTGGATTGTTTTTTCTTATCAAAGAGTTTAATGAAAATCTTATTCGTTCATTCATTTTTTTCTTTTTCTCTTATGTCTATTTATTATTCTTACCTTATATAATAATGTTTTCATTTATGTAGAGTTAATTATACTTTTTTTACTCAAATCTACTTTTAATTTAGGTTCTATTATTTTTGGTTTTGGTAAGCCAATAAATGTATTCCTATTTTACAATTTTGAAATTTCGGGAGGAATAGCGTTGGCTTATAACCATGAAAAGAGTTCAATGTTAATCACGAAGCGTTTACGCTTCGTTGGAGGCTTCGTTGGAGGCTTGAAAACCGACCCCCAAGGGCGAAAGGGCTAGGTGATCCCATGGCTCTCTACAAGCAAACACGTACATTTTGAAGGGATTTCGCTCTCTTAAGAATTGCCAACACGATCGATAAAGAACCTTAATTTATTTAGTTTTAGGCACAAAAAAAAGGCACCATCCGAAGATGGTACCTTTTTAGATTGCGCGGCAGCGTCCTACTCTCACAAAGGGAAACCCTTCACTACCATCGGCGCTAAGAAGCTTAACTGCTGTGTTCGGCATGGGAACAGGTGTGACCTTCTTGCCGTCACCACCGCACATTGTTTCATCAAGAGAACGGTGTTCTCTCAAAACTGGATAGTGTTTTTCTCTTGCAACATCGTGTCGAAACCAAGACACCGTTTAAAAAATTGGTTAAGTCCTCGACCGATTAGTATTGGTCCGCTCCATACATCGCTGTACTTCCACTTCCAACCTATCTACCTGATCATCTCTCAGGGGTCTTACTCACTTGCGTGATGGGAAATCTCATCTTGAGGGGGGCTTCACGCTTAGATGCTTTCAGCGTTTATCCCGTCCACACATAGCTACCCAGCGATGCTCTTGGCAGAACAACTGGTACACCAGCGGTGTGTCCATCCCGGTCCTCTCGTACTAAGGACAGCTCCTCTCAAATTTCCTGCGCCCGCGACGGATAGGGACCGAACTGTCTCACGACGTTCTGAACCCAGCTCGCGTACCGCTTTAATGGGCGAACAGCCCAACCCTTGGGACCGACTACAGCCCCAGGATGCGATGAGCCGACATCGAGGTGCCAAACCTCCCCGTCGATGTGGACTCTTGGGGGAGATAAGCCTGTTATCCCCAGGGTAGCTTTTATCCGTTGAGCGATGGCCCTTCCATGCGGAACCACCGGATCACTAAGCCCGACTTTCGTCCCTGCTCGACTTGTAGGTCTCGCAGTCAAGCTCCCTTCTGCCTTTACACTCTACGAATGATTTCCAACCATTCTGAGGGAACCTTTGGGCGCCTCCGTTACTCTTTAGGAGGCGACCGCCCCAGTCAAACTGCCCGTCAGACACTGTCTCCCAGCCAGATCATGGCTGTGGGTTAGAGTGGTCATACAGCAAGGGTAGTATCCCACCAACGCCTCCACCAAGACTAGCGTCCTGGTTTCATCGGCTCCTACCTATCCTGTACAAGCTGTACAAACACTCAATATCAAACTGCAGTAAAGCTCCATGGGGTCTTTCCGTCCTGTCGCGGGTAACCTGCATCTTCACAGGTACTATAATTTCACCGAGTCTCTCGTTGAGACAGTGCCCAAATCATTACGCCTTTCGTGCGGGTCGGAACTTACCCGACAAGGAATTTCGCTACCTTAGGACCGTTATAGTTACGGCCGCCGTTTACTGGGGCTTCAATTCTGAGCTTCGCTCGAGAGCTAACCCATCCTCTTAACCTTCCAGCACCGGGCAGGCGTCAGCCCCTATACGTCATCTTTCGATTTAGCAGAGACCTGTGTTTTTGATAAACAGTTGCTTGGGCCTATTCACTGCGGCTGACCAAATGGTCAGCACCCCTTCTCCCGAAGTTACGGGGTCATTTTGCCGAGTTCCTTAACGAGAGTTCACTCGCACACCTTAGGATTCTCTCCTCGACTACCTGTGTCGGTTTGCGGTACGGGCCGTTTGTTTCTCACTAGAAGCTTTTCTTGACAGTGTGACATCGGGAACTTCGGTACTTAATTTCCCTCCCCATCACAACTTGTCCTTAGAGAAGCAAGCATTTGACTCGCTTCAAGACTTGTTGCTTGGACGCACATATCCAACAGTGCGTATTCCTTAGCCTACTGTGTCCCTCCATTGCTCAAACAAAACAAACGGGTACAGGAATCTCAACCTGTTATCCATCGTCTACGCCTATCGGCCTCGACTTAGGTCCCGACTAACCCTGGGAGGACGAGCCTTCCCCAGGAAACCTTAGTCATTCGGTGGACGGGATTCTCACCCGTCTTTCGCTACTCATACCGGCATTCTCACTTCTAAGCGCTCCACCAGTCCTCACGGTCTAGCTTCGACGCCCTTAGAACGCTCTCCTACCATAGAACCTAAGTTCTATCCACAGCTTCGGTGTTATGTTTAGCCCCGGTAAATTTTCGGCGCAGGGTCACTCGACTAGTGAGCTATTACGCACTCTTTAAATGATGGCTGCTTCTGAGCCAACATCCTAGTTGTCTAAGCAACCCCACATCCTTTTCCACTTAACATAAACTTTGGGACCTTAGCTGGTGGTCTGGGCTGTTTCCCTCTCGACTACGGATCTTATCACTCGTAGTCTGACTCCCGGATATAAATCAATGGCATTCGGAGTTTATCTGAATTCGGTAACCCGAGAAGGGCCCCTAGTCCAAACAGTTGCTCTACCTCCATGATTCTTATTCCGAGGCTAGCCCTAAAGCTATTTCGGAGAGAACCAGCTATCTCCAAGTTCGATTGGAATTTCTCCGCTACCCACACCTCATCCCCGCATTTTTCAACATACGTGGGTTCGGTCCTCCAGTGCGTATTACCGCACCTTCAACCTGGACATGGGTAGATCACTTGGTTTCGGGTCTACGACCACATACTCATTCGCCCTATTCAGACTCGCTTTCGCTACGGCTCCGTCTCATCGACTTAACCTCGCATGGGATCGTAACTCGCCGGTTCATTCTACAAAAGGCACGCTATCACCCATTAACGGGCTCTAACTACTTGTAAGCACACGGTTTCAGGTGCTGTTTCACTCCCCTTCCGGGGTTCTTTTCACCTTTCCCTCACGGTACTGGTTCACTATCGGTCACTAGGGAGTATTTAGCCTTGGGAGATGGTCCTCCCGGATTCCGACGGAATTTCTCGTGTTCCGCCGTACTCAGGATACTGATCAGAGTGAACGGGGTTTCAGTTACGGGGCTTTTACCCTCTTTGGCGGACCTTTCCAGGTCGCTTCTCTTACACCGTTCATTTATGACTCTATGTGTTCAGTCCTACAACCCCAGAAAGCAAGCTTTCTGGTTTGGGCTTTTCCCGTTTCGCTCGCCGCTACTCAGGGAATCGAATTTCTTTCTCTTCCTGCAGGTACTTAGATGTTTCAGTTCTCTGCGTCTACCTCTACGGACCTATGTATTCAGTCAGCAGTAACACCCTATCAAAGGTGCTGGGTTTCCCCATTCGGAAATCTCTGGATCACAGCTTACTTACAGCTCCCCAAAGCATATCGGCGTTAGTCCCGTCCTTCATCGGCTCCTAGTGCCAAGGCATCCACCGTGCGCCCTTATTAACTTAACCTATGGTCGTTGTTAATAGCGATCCAACATCAATTGATGCGAATCGTAAAAAATAAAACGCGGTTTTTACTTGGTTTCTTACTTTGTTACAATTGTTAAACACTATCCAGTTTTCAAAGAACAACATTTTTGATGCATTGAGAAGATTAGACCTCTCAAAACTGAACAAAGCCAAAACGAATGTGTGAGGTTCCGTAATATTCCTTAGAAAGGAGGTGATCCAGCCGCACCTTCCGATACGGCTACCTTGTTACGACTTCACCCCAATTATCTATCCCACCTTAGGCGGCTGGCTCCTTTGCAGGTTACCTCACCGACTTCGGGTGTTACAAACTCTCGTGGTGTGACGGGCGGTGTGTACAAGACCCGGGAACGTATTCACCGCGGCGTTCTGATCCGCGATTACTAGCGATTCCGGCTTCATGCAGGCGAGTTGCAGCCTGCAATCCGAACTGAGAATGGCTTTAAGAGATTAGCTTGACCTCGCGGTCTTGCGACTCGTTGTACCATCCATTGTAGCACGTGTGTAGCCCAGGTCATAAGGGGCATGATGATTTGACGTCATCCCCACCTTCCTCCGGTTTATCACCGGCAGTCTCACTAGAGTGCCCAACTGAATGCTGGCAACTAGTAATAAGGGTTGCGCTCGTTGCGGGACTTAACCCAACATCTCACGACACGAGCTGACGACAACCATGCACCACCTGTCACTTTGTCCCCGAAGGGAAAGCTCTATCTCTAGAGTGGTCAAAGGATGTCAAGACCTGGTAAGGTTCTTCGCGTTGCTTCGAATTAAACCACATGCTCCACCGCTTGTGCGGGTCCCCGTCAATTCCTTTGAGTTTCAGCCTTGCGGCCGTACTCCCCAGGCGGAGTGCTTAATGCGTTAGCTGCAGCACTGAGGGGCGGAAACCCCCCAACACTTAGCACTCATCGTTTACGGCGTGGACTACCAGGGTATCTAATCCTGTTTGCTCCCCACGCTTTCGAGCCTCAGCGTCAGTTACAGACCAGAGAGTCGCCTTCGCCACTGGTGTTCCTCCACATATCTACGCATTTCACCGCTACACGTGGAATTCCACTCTCCTCTTCTGCACTCAAGTTCCCCAGTTTCCAATGACCTTCCCCAGTTGAGCTGGGGGCTTTCACATCAGACTTAAAGAACCGCCTGCGCTCGCTTTACGCCCAATAAATCCGGACAACGCTTGCCACCTACGTATTACCGCGGCTGCTGGCACGTAGTTAGCCGTGGCTTTCTGGTTAGATACCGTCAGGGGATGAGCAGTTACTCTCATCCTTGTTCTTCTCTAACAACAGAGTTTTACGATCCGAAAACCTTCTTCACTCACGCGGCATTGCTCCGTCAGACTTTCGTCCATTGCGGAAGATTCCCTACTGCTGCCTCCCGTAGGAGTCTGGGCCGTGTCTCAGTCCCAGTGTGGCCGATCACCCTCTCAGGTCGGCTACGTATCATTGCCTTGGTGAGCCATTACCTCACCAACTAGCTAATACGCCGCGGGTCCATCCATAAGCGGTAGCCGAAGCCACCTTTCATCCAACGATCAGGAGATCACTGGAATTATGCGGTATTAGCAGCCGTTTCCGGCTGTTATCCCCCACTTATGGGCAGGTTACCCACGTGTTACTCACCCGTCCGCCACTCTTCTTCTCTGGTGGGTGCAAGCACCCGGTAGAAAAGAAGCGTTCGACTTGCATGTATTAGGCATGCCGCCAGCGTTCGTCCTGAGCCAGGATCAAACTCTCATAAAAGTTGGCTCCGTCCGTTAGGACTTCACCCTTTTAATGATGCTTGAAGCTCATTAATTGACTTGCTAGCGAATAATTATTCACTTTGTTTCTGTTGGTTTAACCCTTGGTTAAACCACCTTACACATTTGGTTCGTTTTGCTTTGTTCAGTTTTCAAAGGTCTAATTTGGTTGCTGTTGCCGTTTTGACAACTTCTAAATATTACCAGAAGCTGACTTACTTGTCAACAACTTTTTTAAATTTGTTTTTCTCGTTGCTGCGATGTATCGCTGCGACATCTACTAATATAACAGGTTCTCAAACTTCCGTCAACACTTTACTGTTAAAAGTTTTTTTATTTTTGACAATCCATATGAACTTAAACTAAACAAAGAATAACTCCGCTTACTTACAAGTAAAACCGAAAGTTCTTCTGTTTTACCATCTAAATGTTTCGTTTAATAATTATACGCCACGGTATAATTATTCACTTTTATATTATTTCTATGAATTTTTTCTTGTTTTTCAGCTTTTATTCCCTAAATAAAGATTAATTTTCTGATTTCACGGTGCCGCTTCTTTCTTTTTTACTTTCTATTCTTTCATTCTTATAGAAGAAAGACAGAAAAAGAGCATTATAAAAAAGACTTCACTTACCCTAGCTTGTTTAAACCTGCAAAATAAAAAAGAGGTTGGGACAAAAGTCCCAACCTCTTTTGCATATCCGAATATTTATTCTAGAACGTGTTCCAAAAAGCAGACCCGACGTCCACTTCACGAATAATGCTCGATGGTCTGTGACCATACTGCGCTTATTCGTTCCAGTGATTCGGGTCTAAACGCTTTTTGTCTCATTCCCTTTTTTATTTATTAATGGTTGCGCATCGTTGGGAACAGCAGAACGTCACGAATAGATTGTGCGTCTGTCAATAACATAACCAAACGATCGATTCCAATACCTAAACCACCAGTTGGAGGCATACCGTATTCTAATGATTCAATAAAGTCTTCATCAATAGGATGAGCTTCATCATTTCCTTGTTCTCGTTCTTTTGTTTGAGACTCAAACCGTTCTCTTTGGTCGATTGGATCGTTTAATTCGCTAAACGCGTTCCCGTATTCGTGTCCGACAATAAAGACTTCAAAACGATCAGTAAATCTTGGGTCTTTCGTATTTTTCTTCGCTAACGGAGAAATTTCTACCGGATGTCCATAAATAAATGTCGGTTGAATCAATTTATCTTCTACAAACACTTCAAAGAATTCGTTGACGACATGGCCAAAACAACTGTGATCAGGCAAAGGAACGTTGTGTTCTTTTGCAATTGCGATAGCTTCTTCATCCGTCATTTCTTGCCAAAAATCGACTCCTGAAAATTCTTTAATAGCATCTACCATATGCTGACGTTTCCAAGTGCTTTCCAAATCGATCTCTTGTGCAGCATAAGTAATTTTGGCTGTCCCTAGAACACGTTCAGCTACTGTGCGGATCAAACCTTCCGTCAAATCCATAACATCTTCAAAATCAGTATAAGCCGTATAGAGTTCCAACATAGTGAACTCAGGGTTATGCGTAGTATCTACCCCTTCATTACGGAAAACGCGGCCGATTTCATAAACTTTTTCCATTCCGCCGACGATCAAACGTTTCAAATGCAACTCAAGAGCAATCCGTAGATACAGTTCCATATCCAAAGCATTATGGTGGGTAATAAACGGACGAGCAGCTGCTCCGCCAGCTAAATTATGCAAAGTAGGAGTTTCTACTTCTAGATAATCTTGTGCATTCAAATAGTTGCGGATCTCCCGAATGATTTGACTGCGTTTTGTAAAGCGGTCAAAACTCTCTTGATTGCTGATCAAATCTAAGTAACGTTGACGATAACGTTGTTCAACATTGGTCAATCCATGATACTTATCTGGCAAAGGACGCAATGCTTTTGACAATTGGACAACAGAAGACGGTTTAACAGTAACTTCTCCCGTATTTGTTTTCATGACTGTTCCAGTTACGCCAATAAAATCTCCCAAGTCAGCATCGTTAAATGTTTCATAATCTTCATCGCCAACAGCATCTTTACGAACATAAATTTGGATTTGGCCTTTGCGGTCTTGTAAATGAGCAAAACCGACCTTCCCTTTTCCACGTTTGGTCATGATACGTCCAGCAATCGTTACCGTTTCTTCTTTTTCAGCTATCTCTTCTTTTGTAAATGCATCGTAAGCTGCATGCAGCTCACTCGACAAATGGGTTCTTTCAAAACGTCCACCAAACGGATCAATTCCGCGCTCACGTAAATGGTCCATTTTTTCACGACGTACTTGCAGTTGGTCATTCATTTCTTCTTGGTGTGTTTCTTCCTGACTCATTTTTTCCGCTCCATTCCTATAGTAGTTTGCGCTACTTATCTTATCTCTCTTAATAATGCCAAGAGCATGCAAAAAAAGCAAGGGAATTAAAGAGGCTCTCATTAATTCCCTAACTGATTTTCTTTTTTTGTCTTAGCTGAACAAGCTTCTAGTTCAGCTGCTTTTTGAGCTTTCATCATTTCACGTTCTTCAGTGCCTGTCGCAAATCGATCCATTAGGGCAACAATTTCATACGATTTATCTTACCACATTTCATCTATCAGTAAAAGAGAAATGCTAAAAAGTAAGCGGGTTTTCAACGTCTAAATAGAAAAAGCTGAACAGACTCGTTCAGCTTTTTCTGTTTTTCACTTTTAGACTTCTTCTGGAAATAAAGCTGTTGATAAGTAACGCTCTCCGTTGTCAGGAGCAATAGTAACGACTTTTTTGCCTGCACCTAATTTAATAGCGACTTCAATCGCACCTTTAATAGCTGCTCCTGAAGAAATCCCGACTAACAAGCCTTCTTTTAAAGCAACTTCCCGGGTCATTTCAAAAGCTTCTTCGCTGGTAACATGCAGGACATCATCATAAAGCACTGTATCCAATACTTTCGGAACAAATCCGGTTCCGATCCCCTGTATTTTATGCGGACCTGAAACTCCGCCGCTTAAAACGGGAGATTCAGCAGGTTCTAAAGCATAAATTTTTATATCAGGTTTAGCTTGTTTTAAAACTTGACCAGCTCCGGTTAATGTTCCGCCGGTCCCTACTGCGGAAACAAACGCATCAGGCGCCACTCCATCAAAAGCAGCTAAAATCTCTGGTCCTGTTGTTGCTGCATGTACTGCCGGATTGGCTAAATTATCAAACTGCATCGGCATAAAGTGACCTGGTTGAGCAGCTAACTCTGTTGCTTTGGCAATCGACGCTTTTATGCCATCAGCTCCTGGTGTCAAAATCAAGTCGGCACCATAGGCTTTCAATAGTTTACGGCGTTCAATGCTCATTGTATCCGGCATAACAAAAATCGTTTTATACCCTTTTGCTGCAGCAATCATCGCTAAGCCGATACCTGTGTTTCCACTAGTCGGTTCAACGATGGTGTCGCCCTCTTTTAGCTTGCCTTCTTGTTCGGCAACTTCGATCATATTTAAAGCAATACGGTCTTTTACACTACCACCAATATTAGCAGACTCTAGTTTTACATATACATCTGCTGCACCGGCAGGAACAACTTTATTAGACAGTTTAATGATGGGTGTTTCTCCAATTAAATCCGTAACGCTCGTAACGATTTTAGCCATTAGTAAGTCCTCCTAAAAAATTGATTTCTAATAGGTTAATCTTAAAGTGAATCGCTTTCGATAGCAAGCGATTCACTTTATCTTTTTTTGATCTCAGTATTCTAAATGTGTTTAAAAACAAAAAAAGAGACCTGAGTGTCCTTAGACGACTCGGTCTCCTGTTAAACTTGCTCACTCATTTTCAGTTAAACGATTTAGCTGTTAGCTTCAGCTTTTAAAGCTTCTAAATCTGCCACACTGTAATGGTAATGGTTGCCGCAGAAGTGACAGCTGGCTTCAGCGCCTTGATCTTCTACGATCATTTCGTCAATTTCTTTCGCTCCTAATGCTATAATAGCTCGAGCAAAGCGGTCTTTAGAACAGTCGCATTTGAACGTGATCGGCATCTTTTCCAAAATGTTTGCGTTGCCCTCGCCGACCAAGCGGTTCAAAATCTCTTCTGGTTTTTCACCATTTTCCATCAATTGCGAGATCATTGGAATCTCGGCTAATTGTTTTTCAAGCCCCGTAATGGTCTCTTCTGTTGCACCAGGCATGACTTGAATCATAAATCCACCTGCAGCTTTGATAGAATCATCGGTATCTACCAAGACACTCAAACCAATTGCAGAAGGTGTTTGTTCTGAATTCGCCATATAGTAGGTGAAATCTTCGCCTAATTCTCCGCTGACCAATGGCACTTGCCCTGAAAAAGCTTCTTTCATTCCCAAGTCTTTCGTTACAGTCAACGAACCTTCCGTTCCCACTGCTCCGCGTACGTCTAATTTACCAGCTTCATTCAGCGGCAAATTCACTTTCGGGTTCGCAATATACCCTTTTACTTCGCCTTTGCCGTTGCTGTCAACGATGATATGTCCGACTGGACCATCGCCTTCAACTTTGACGGTCATTTTTTCTTCTCCTTTAAGAGTAGCTCCTAATAATAAAGCTCCGATCATTGTGCGGCCCAACGCTGCTGAAGAGGCGCTCCAAGTTTCGTGTCTTCGTTGCGCTTCAGCCACCGCTTCTGTAGCATCGATCGTATAAACTCTCACTTGTCCATCGTAACAAAGACTTTTCAATAAATAATCTGTCATTTTTTTGACTCCTTTAAAATAATTTTTGATTAAGGTTACTTTAGGTTAAATACTTACTAAAGTAAAGCTTAGAGTGTTCACAAGGTATTTTTCAGTACAAAAGAGGGACGCACGATAAGCGCATCCCTCTTTTAGCACATTCTTGTACCGGCTTAAATTAGTTATCGTCCGATGTGTTGTTGTTTTTGTCTTTACGGTCGTCTTCGTCTTCAGAAGAATGCTCTTCTTTTTCATCAACGCCCAACTCTTTCTTCACATCTTCTACGATTTCTTCAGTTTTTTCCGGATGGTGTTTTCTTTCTTCTTCTTGTTTCTTTTCTTTTTCCAAACGTTCTAACTCTTTTGCTTCTCTTGCTCGTTTGGCTTCTTCGAAACTAGCACCCTCTGTGTCTTCATGCGGGTAGTCATTTTCGACACTCTTCACAACTGGCATTTCGCCGGTTTCAAATAGACTCTTGATTGTTTTCTCGTCTAATGTTTCCAGTTCAAGCAGTTTTTCAGCAATCAATTTATGCTGTGCTTTGTGTTCTTCTAGAATACGACGCGCTTCAGTGTGAGCATCCACAATAATACGGCGTACTTCTTGGTCGATTTCAAAAGCAATTTGTTCAGAATAAGCTTTCGTTTGGCCATAATCGCGACCGACAAACACTTGGTGGTTGCCTTCGTATTGAACAGGTCCTAGCTTATCACTCATTCCGTATTCAGTTACCATACTTCTTGCTAAAGCAGTAGCTTGTTGGAAGTCATTGCTGGCGCCTGATGATTGTGAATCGAAGACCATTTCTTCGGCTACACGACCACCTAATAAACCAACGATTTGTTCAAACATTTCTTTTTTAGTCATCAAGAAACGGTCTTCTTTAGGCAGCATGATAGCATATCCGCCTGCACGTCCACGAGGAACGATCGTCACTTTATGAACAACGCGTGCGTCGCTTAGAACCATTCCAACAATTGTATGTCCTGATTCATGGTAAGCCACCATCGCACGTTCCACTTTACTGATAACACGATTTTTCTTAGCTGGACCAGCAATAACACGGTCTTGAGCTTCGTCTAAATCAAGAGCATCAATCGTTTTTTTGTTGCGTCGAGCAGCTACTAAAGCTGCTTCGTTTAGTAAGTTTTCTAAATCTGCACCAGAAAATCCTGGTGTTTGAGTAGCAACGACTTTTAAGTCGACATCTTTAGCAAATGGTTTGTTTTTGGCATGAACTTTCAAAATAGCTTCACGGCCTTTGACATCTGGACGACCTACAAGGATTTGACGGTCAAAACGTCCTGGACGCAATAACGCTGGGTCTAATACGTCTGAACGGTTAGTCGCAGCAATGACGATTACTCCTTCGTTTCCAGAGAATCCATCCAATTCAACAAGCAATTGGTTTAATGTTTGTTCACGTTCATCGTGTCCGCCGCCCATTCCTGCGCCACGTTGACGACCAACAGCATCGATTTCATCAATAAAGATGATAGATGGTGCAGTTTTCTTCGCGTTTTCGAATAAATCACGTACACGGCTTGCTCCAACCCCAACGAACATTTCAACAAAGTCCGAACCGGAGATAGAATAGAACGGTACGCCAGCTTCACCGGCTACGGCTTTAGCAAGCAACGTTTTACCTGTTCCTGGAGGTCCTTCTAATAAAACACCTGCTGGAATACGTGCGCCAAGTTCAGCAAAACGTCTTGGGTCTTTCAAGAATTCAACAACTTCTACTAATTCTTCTTTTTCTTCGTCTGCCCCTGCGACATCGGAGAAACGTACTTTGTTGGCTTTGTTATCTGATTCTTTGGCTTTTGATTTACCAAAGTTCATCACACCACGTCCGCCTTGTCCGCCTCCACCTTGTCCGCTTTGACTCATCATCATATAAATGAAGAAAACAAAGATAACTAATGGTAAAACAGATACTAATAAGGTTACCCATATACCGGTTGTTTCTTCTTGTACTGGAGTAACTACAATATTGTTCTCTTTTGCTGCAGCAGTGATTTCACTCACCGTTGTATCATTTTGTAATACGGCTGATGTAAAGTTCTTGCTTGATGTTTCTGTTGAACCAAAGATACTGAGACTTGAATCAGAACCTTTTTCTAAAGGTTGTGCTTCACGGTATTCCCCGGTAATTTTATATACGCCAGCATTTGGCTGAATCGTAAATTCTTTGATTTCGTTTGCTTCTAATTGCGTTACGAATTCACTAGCTGGAATGTCGGTGCTTTGTTCGCCAGATGAGCCATCTGTTGCCCATGTCACAATTCCAATTATTCCTAGAAAGACGATTGCATAGAAGACCCCGTTTTTTAAGAGTCCTTTTTTCATTGTTGCCCTCCTTCTACAAGTTAACATTTTGTAGTTTCATCATATATTTTTTTAGCCTAATCTTGTTAAAGCCATTTAATCATACCACATTTGACCATCATTGACCATTTATTTCTACTGGTAAATTTCTGGTTTTAATATGCCGATATAAGGCAAATTGCGGTAACGTTCATCATAATCTAAACCATATCCGACTACAAATTCGTTCGGTACTAAAAAGCCAACGTAATCAGCTTTCATTTCAACTACACGGCCTTCAGGTTTATCTAATAATGTAACGATTTTAACCGATTTTGCTTTGCGGTAACGAAACATCTCAACTAAGTAGGAAAGCGTCCGGCCACTGTCGATAATGTCTTCGACGATCAGCAAATCGCGACCTTCGACATTTGTATCTAAATCTTTTAAGATTTTGACTTCTCCTGATGAAGTAATGCCACCACCGTAACTTGAAACGTCCATAAAGTCCATTTCAAGGTAGATATCCATTTCTTTCACCAAGTCCGATAAAAAAGGAGTCGCTCCTTTTAATATACCAACAACTAAAGGGTTTTTCTCCTTATATTCAACGGATAGTTGTTGTCCTAGTTCGTTCGTTTTTTGCGCTAATTCTTCTCTTGAAAACAGCACGCGTTCGATATCATTCTGCATAATTTTGTTCTCCCTTTCAATACGACCTCTTTTATCTTTGGTAAATGAGTATGTATTGTATTTTATCAGTTTCACGTTGAATAGACAATCTTGATTCCTTATATTCCACTAACCAAATGATTTCATTTGTTGCATCGGTTATCAAATAGACCTCATCACGTTGCTTCAACGGTATTTTTTGATCAATAAAAATAGATTTTATCTTTTTATGCCCTGTTTCCATTCCTTTTAACGACATCCGGTCACCTGGTTTTCGATGCCTGATCGTTAAAGGCAAAACCACCTCTTCAGGATCCAACCAAATGTGCTGATCGCCTTTGTCAGGTGGTTCAGCATGAGCCGCTACTCGGAACAATCCTATTTGCCCTCCATTTGCCAACGTTGCCCATTGTTCAGGTACAAGCTTTTGTTCTTGATTCTTCTGAACCGGCAGCACCATAGGAGGCTTTTCAATCATTAATTGTTCATATTCTCTACGCACACGCCAGCCATTGGGTAAATTTAACTGACTGTTCGGCTTCGCATTGACCATCAACGCAATCACTTCATTTGTTTGCTGCCTTAAAGAGTCAATTGGATCAGCGTTAAACACTTTCACCAAGAGGCGCATCAGGATCTGTCGTTGAAGAGCAGGCTCATAGGATAGAAAAACCGGAATCGTTAATTTCCAAAACTCTGGTTTGGCTTCTATCGTGACATGATCTATCTTTTCTTGAATCAACTGTTCAGATAGGTGCAAGACATCCAATAAATCCTTGGAAAAGTCATTAAAATGGTTCAATACTTTCGGATTCTCTTGCTTCAAAAGCGGCACGATCGTTTGCCGATACCGATTTCGAGTGTACTTCAAACTAGTATTGCTTTCATCTTCATAATACCTTAAACGGTGTTGTCGACTATAAGCATACAGCTCTTCTTTAGAATACTTCAGTAAAGGTCGAACCAGCTTGCCTGAACCAAATGTCCGAACAGCACGAATGCCAGCCATATTCCCCAATTGTCCACCACGCACTAGACGCATCAAAATCGTTTCTACTTGATCATCGCCATGATGTGCGGTAACCAAGTGTGTGGCTTTATGAGCCAGCATCATTTCTTGAAAAAAAGTATAGCGAAAATTTCGTGCCGCTGCTTCTTCTCCTGTTACTGGATGATCGGCTCGTTTCCATTGGGTACAAAAAAAAGGTATCTTTTTTTCTTGGCAATAGTTCTTTAAAAAGGCTTCTTCTTCATCCGATACCTCGCGCAGTTTGTGATTCACGTGAACCACGCCAAACCATGGTTTTAGCTTAGCTGGCAAATGATGGATCAGATCTACTAATACCATTGAATCCACGCCACCAGAAACAGCTACTAATAAGCGGTCAGTTGGTTTCCAGTAGGCATGGTGCTGACAATCTTTTAAAAAACCAGAAAGTTGCTCCATCTTCCGAACTCCTTTGTCAGCCTTATTCGGCTCTGCAATCTTTTTTAGGCTTCTTTTCATTATATAGGAAGAAACTAGATTTGTCGGTTTCTTTTTTAAATTCACATAGCACCTTAATCCACCTATTTATTTTAAAAAACATAAAAAAGGATAAGTTTCCTTATCCTTCGGTTTACTTTTTAATTGCGTCGTCCGCCACGGCCACCGCGTTTGCCTTCGGTGCTGCGTTTTAGAGTTGTTAAACGATCATCGCTGTCTTTCAAGAATGATGACATCAATGAGTCAAAATCATCTTTTTTAGGTTCAACACTTTTCGCGCCACGAGGATTTCGTTGGTTTTGATATCCACCGCTGCTACGAGGTGCTCCACCTTCACGGCGTCCTTGATACCCGCCGGTTTTTTCTCGAGAACTTGAAGCAGTTTCAACTGGTTTATCGACCGCACGTCTAATAGAAAGACCGATTTTCCCGTCATCTCCAATGGACATTACTTTCACAGTCACTGTTTCACCAACTTTTAACACATCTTTGATATCTTTGATAAAACTATCAGACACTTCACTAATATGAACGAGTCCAGTCTTTCTATCACCTAGGTCGATGAACGCACCAAAATTTGTAATACCTGATACTGTTCCTGAAACTTTATTTCCCACTTCAATTGACATATAAAATTGTTTCCTCCTTAAAACTTGTATGCTTATTATAGCATGCTATCTAGCGACTTCAAACAAAATCTCACTAAATATTCATTTCTTTTTAAAATAAGTTGTTTCCTGCCTTTAAAAAGGATTTTTTTTGAATAATCAGTCTTTTTCAGTCGTTTCAACTTTTTCGTTTGTTTCTTCAATAACTTTTGCAGCGTTGTCTTCTGGCAAACTAAATATAATTTCATTGTCTTTTGATAAATAATATTGGCTTCGTGCTAACTTGGCCACGTAATTTTCATCTTCTAAACGTTTGATTTGCGTATTTAAATAGTCCTGTTGAGTTTCTGTTTTTTTCAAAACCACTTCAGCTTCCGCCTTTTCGGTCTCCATTTCAGAAATGGCTTGCGCACTGGTCCAAATTTTTGTGGTTAAACCAATTATAACTAAGCAGCCAACAAACAAAATAACAGCTAGTCTTCTGCGCATTGATCGTTTTTGTTTGCGTTCACGATGAGCTTGAAGTGTTTTGGCTTGGGTATAGTCGTTTTTCAATCTAGCGATATTTGTCGGCTCTTTTTTCTTCATAAACGTCCCATCCTTTTGCTACTGTATTTCTGGCTTAATTATAGCAAGAAAGCGCATGCGTTGTCTAATACTATTACTAAAAGAACCTGAATACATGTGTCTTTTAAAAGGAGACGTTTCTTTTTCAATAATTTGCATCCTTTACTTCTCTAAATTTGACTGCCACTGCTTAAAAGTATAGTAAAAATCCTAAAAGATTAGATTTTTAGATCTAACTTTGGGTGCACTACATTCTCGATAGACGACTTCACTCGATTTAATCATCTGATGATTAGATTGTTTATTGGTCAGATTATTTTCTTTTCTAATTTATCTTTTTCAGCATTTGCTTCTGCTTTTTTAGAGCAATAACCTTCTTTACTCGATTAGCCTATTTTGTCCGACGTCCTAGTTCTTTCTGGACCATTTCAAGCATGGCCGACCGGAGCTTGCGTTCATATGGGTCAGTCTTAGATTCTGGCTTAGCGAGATAGTCCTCATTGTACTTGATTTCTAGATAGAGAATGTCCGTCGACTCCATGACTGTGTGGCGCTTGGACTTCTCCACCTCTGCCTCAATTTTTCCCACTTCGTACTCCGCAGGGTCTCGTTGGGCGATCTCCGAAAGGATGACCTTGATCGATTTAGTGTCCGGTGACTTCTCGTTGCTCAGCAGTGTGAGCCGCTCATACAGCTTCTTGTTGGTGAACTTCTTGACCTTAGCTTCACTGTAACGTATTTTCATCACTTCTCCTCTTCTGTACAAATCAATTTATAATAAATTTGTTGTTCTTTCTCTTTTATTAACTAAAAAATTATTTTCTAGCTTTATCATCTAAAAATTTTAGGCCATAAGAGTTTATTAAAAATAAACTATTAGCTGGTTAGGAATTATACCCCAATATGAATGTTATAAGTAAAAAATATAACGAGACTAATGTAATGACAATTCCTGTAAATAAACTAAATAAAGCCGTTGCTCTACTTTGTTTTCGCATTTTTATTCCACTAGTTATTAGAATGATTCCTCCAATTAAAAAAACAACTTCAAATAGCAAGATAGGCCATTTAAGCTCTATCGATCTTTGTATAAACTCCATTATAAACCCCCTTCTCCATTACTAAAACATTCAATATTTTAATCCTTAGCTTGAAATTTATTACTGTTCTTTGTTTTCCATTTTTTTGTCTATTCTAACTCTTATAAAGTAGGTTAGAGGAACAGAAATAAATATAAGACCTGAAAATAACTGAATAACTCCTCTGCCTAGTTTTCCATCTATAATTATTTCTTCAGGAGAAATTAAAAAAGTTTGAAAAGCTGTATATAAGCTAAATAGCCCAACAATTAAAAACAACCAAGAGTAGCTCTTTTTATTCTCGCCTTTACGAAAATAAGCATTCTGGTAGACACTTATATTTACAAAAAATAAAACTACTACAAACATTATAATTATCACTTCTAGCTCTTTGGTTGCAGCCCATTGAAAATTGAAAATCAACCCCAAAAAATAATTAAAAAGAAATAAGCTGATTAAAAGGTTGAATGAATAATAGCCATATTTATATCTTATGAATTTTTGATATTTATCATACTTTTTCATTACCTTTTCTCCTAAAACAGTATACATGGTTACATTTGCTATAAAACACTCAATAATAAGGCTCTCAATATTTTTACTGAGTATTGAGAACCTTCATTAAATAAACTACTATATGCTGTATAATTATATAGTTTCATTCCTCGTTTTATTATCTAAAATTTCCAAACAATAATTATTAACAAAAACGAAGCTCCCTAGAAACAATAAAAATCCAAAAATGAGAAGTATTACATACGTTGAAAATGACATTGTAGTTAAATGTAGAATAAAATTTATTATAAATAAGAAAACATAAAATAAATAATAGCTTATATAACTCCATTTTGCTGATGTGATTTCGACTGTATCTCCATCTATAACTTTTACTTCGTTACTTTTCGCTCCAAACTGCGTTACCTTTAAATATGCATTATTATTTTGGATATCAAGGTCTATCTCTTGAGAATGTGCAATTTTCACTGCTTTTTCTCCATTCACGTTTATTGATATTTTTGAGCCCATACCTAACCAGCCAGTCTTACGTTTTATTGTAACTGTCATATCATCACCCCTTTCTTAAATTATTCTCTTACATAAATAGAGTAACAAAAAAACATACTTAGTTACCGAGCAAAGTGCATTTTTAACACTGTGAAATAGTTTTTATAAGTTTTACAGTGTGTAAGCCTATCCTTTACTTATTTCTAACTTAATTCTATCCGTACTAAGAGCTCAAGGCATAAAGCTATAATACAAAAGTATAAAATTCTGCAAATAAAACAAGGAGTTTTCTTATTGTTTTTAATCGACTATAAATCATTAGGCGTTAAAAGTTAACTAATCGCTGATAGTCAATAGTTGACGATTTCGGTATAATAATAGTAGAGAGATAGCTAGAAGGAGGGAAATATGTGGCTTTAGCAGAGCGACTGAAAGAAAGCAGAGTCAAAAAGGGACTGTCACAAGGAGATGTGGCGACTCATTTACAAATTTCTAGACAATCTATTTCAAAATGGGAGAATGGCAACAGTTATCCTGATTTAGATAATTTGGTCAAATTGAGCGTCTATTATGAAGTATCCGTTGATGGATTGTTAAAAGAAAACGAAGAAAGCGAGCTTGAAAATGAAGAAAAGCACCCAAATCTAGACTTTATCCGTGGAAATTCTGAAAAAGATGAAGGACTTATACTATTGGTCCTTGCTTTCCTAGGGTGTTTAATTGCTCCGTATGGCTTTTTTGTAGCTCCACTTGTAATCAAACGAAACAAAAAAACAAACACACTACATAAATTTATTTACTTAGCATGTGCTTGCTGTTTATTTGTGAATCTATTCGTCGTTTATAGTGTTGTGGGTGATTATTTAGGCTGGGGAACGACTACTGTTGAGTATCTTGGGGAGTAATGAACAATGACTAACAAGTGATAAGAAGAGTAGCGTTACAACAAAATTGAAGATTATTGCAAAAGGAGCTTGGTTTTTTTGAATAAAAACGAAAGGGTTCTTGAAAATGAGTTAGTAAAAATCATTGTTTTTATCTTGTTATCATATGTGGGTCCAATTGTAGGCATAGGTTTTTCAATTTATATACTGAATAACTCTAAAATGAAGGATTACAGTAGTTGGGTCAAAACACTAGCCATGCTTTCTTTAGGTATTCAATTATTACTTATTTTATTTGCGGTCGTAGGATGGCTTATGTGGGTAACGATTTAACATCTTAATAGTAGTTAGAGAGGACACCTTATGCTTTGCGCGCATCAGCCATTATTGCTATACTATACCTAATAAATCGAAAGGTTGTGCCTAAATGTACACTATCTAAAACAATCGTAATTGAAAAAGAAACATTTTCTGCTTACTTGCAGGTTTCTTTGCAACGGTTTTTTTAGATATATCATTTAAACAACTTTTGAATCTTAATTGGCGCTATCTATAAAAATTGGAGTACGCCACCATTTTCCCTGTTTATTTGAATTTATCTGACCGTCGCAGAAACTTGCTGGCGGTCTGTTTTATTTTATTAGATAGGAGGAAACTTTATGTTACAAGTGAGAAATTTAACCTTGCACCACTTGACAGATTTGAAAGAAATTATTAAGGACTTGAGCTTTATAGTCAACCCTGGGGAAAAAGTAGCTATCATTGGCGAAGAAGGAAACGGAAAGTCAACATTATTGAAATGGATTATGGGGGATCAAAGCATTGAATCCTATATCCAAGCAGAAGGAGAAATAACCAACCAGTTCAGTCGTATGGTTTATTTGCCACAATCCTTACCGCAAGAATATATGGAATTCACAGTTGACCAGTACTTTTTCGGGCAGACAGACGTTATGGATATTGACTACCAAAAGCTCTATCAATTAGTGGGACAACTTGGATTTGATGCTGATCGATTAACAAGTTCACAACAGTTAAGTAGTCTATCCGGTGGCGAAAAAGTCAAAGTCCAGCTACTAAAAGCACTCTCAACGGATCCTGATTTATTATTGCTGGACGAGCCTTCCAACGATTTGGACCTCGATACAGTGCAATGGCTAGAACATTTTATCAAATCCACTCCGTTAACTATTATTTTCATTTCGCACGATGAATCTTTACTTGCTGCTACAGCGACCAAAGTTATTCAGCTTGAGCTGTTACAGCACAAGACGATTCCAGTCGCAACAGTATCAAACTTATCCTACAAAGAATACATTGAACAAAAAGAAGCACACTATGAACAACAATTTCAAATTGCCAGTAAGCAGCGTGAAGAACACCAAAAACAAATGGAAAAACACCGGCAAGTTGAGAGCAGTGTTCATCATGCACAAGGAACTATTTCAAGACAAGATCCAGCTGGTGGCAGGTTACTCAAAAAGAAAATGCATGCAGTAAAATCTATGGGCAGAAGATTTGAGCGTGAAAAAGAAACCTTTGAAGATATTCCGTTAAAAGCAGATGCTATCTTAGTGAAATTCTCAAATATTAAACCACTTCCTGCAAATAAAACCATACTTCATTTGGAAAATAAAAGTGTGTAGTTGGAGGAAAAAGTTTTAGCCCATTCACTGAATTTGCTCGTTAGGTCTCCTCAAAAAATAGGAATTATCGGACAAAATGGGATTGGAAAAAGTACGCTGTTGAAACAATTGTGGACAGAATTAAGTCAGCGTACAGATATTGCAGCTGGATATATGCCGCAAAATTATGCCGATTATTTACGTATGGATGAAACACCTGTTGAGTTCCTTAGCGAAACAGGAGACAGCGAAGAGCGCACACAAGTGATGACTTATCTAGGGAGCATGCGTTTTACAGCCGATGAAATGCATCATCCGATTCGATCACTATCAGGAGGGCAACAAGCAAAATTGTTGTTATTGAAAATCGATTTGTCTGGACAAAACGTGCTGCTTCTAGACGAGCCCACACGGAATTTTTCACCTCTTTCTCAACCAGAATTACGAAAACTGTTTAAAGGATTCGAAGGATCGATTATAACGGTTTCGCATGACAGGATGTTTTTAAAAGAGGTTTGTGACCAAGTGTATGAATTAAAGAAAGACGGATTGGTCAGGGTAGAAATTGAGTAGAGCTTACAAAAAGTGATGGATAATATGGTTTAAATAAAAAAGTCATCAACCTTAAACAAAAAAGGTTTGATGGCTTTTTATATTGCCTCCTCTCTTTAATTGGTAAATATTAAAAACCTAGTCTACAGTTTAACGATGTTTCGCTGATTTCATTTTCATTGATCCCGATATAGGGTTTAGTGCTTTTTGCTGTGGCCAAAGTTTTTCATCTCCGTGTGCGTCCCTTCCCCTTCCAATAGTGTAGTTACTTTCTGAAACATTTGATAAATTATATTGACTTCTAAATGACCGTCTTTAGTGCTGGGGAAACAAATAATTCTCTGGATTTAAGGCTACTTACATTAATAACGAAAATTTTTGTTTCGTCTCAAACAAAATAAAAAGTGGTTAGTTTCTTGCTGCGTTCTTAAAGGTTGGACGATGTCACTCATTAAATGGACATCTCTTCTCACAAAAAAATACATACTTATATCTATTAACATCACGAAATCATGTATTGGAGCCCTTGACAAAAAGAGAACCTTATTCGCATAGGGTTATAGATACACGATTTTATAGAATTCCATGTATCTAAACAAAATCTAAATTAATTAAACAAATAACAACTATCATAATCCTTCTTAACGTATACTAGTAATACATAATCATTCTTACTACCCTATAAATTTTGTTTGTTCCAAACACTTAGTGAGTTAAGTTTTACTTTTTTTTGACTTTGTAACGAATAATAATAGATTTAAGGAGGGATAACATACATGTAAAAACTACCCTGTGATAATAAGACACAAATTTTAATTATAAAGGGGTAGTAAGAATGAAAAACAAATCCTTCCGTTTTCTTTGGATCGGACAATCAATGGCCAATTTAGGTGATATTTTTTATATCGTGGGGCTTATATCAATATTATACATCTCAACAGAATCACCATTTATATTAGCGTTAGTTCCTTTTTTCAATATGTTCGGCCGTTTTATCAGTGGATTACTTTCTCCACTATTGTTAAATCGATATTCATTAAAATCACTGATCATTTATTCGCAGGCAAGTAAGACACTCTTACTATTTTTTCTAGCGATTATCTTAGCGTTAAATCTAACGTCAAACGTGCTTGTGATTATAAGTTTTGTATTTGTGATTGCATTTTTAGACGGATGGGCAGCGCCTGCAAGTCAAGCCATGCTACCGCGTTTAGTTGCAGAAAATGAGCTTGTGAAAGCTAATAGCTTTTTCTCCATTGTTAGCGAAACAGTTAATCTAGGCGGATGGGCACTTGGGGGATTAGTTGTTGCACTTTTAAGCGGTCAAAATGTCATTTTAATTACGGTAGCCTTGTATCTAATAGCTACCGTACTGATGACTAGAATTATTGATCCAATCAAATTTAAAAGAAAATTCTCCGAGGGTCGTCGGAGCGGTGAATTGAAAGAAGGATGGCAAATTGTTTGGAGAAGTCCATTATACAAAAGTCTACATGTGATTATAGTATTTGAAGCTTTTGCAAACGTTGTATGGATTGCTTCTATACTTTACGTTTTCGTGAGCGAAGTTCTTGGTAAATCTGAAGCTTGGTGGGGATATATCAATACCTCATTTTTTGTTGGAATGGTTGTGGGTGGGTTTATATGCTCCTATTTTACTTTGGCATTCGAAAAAAACCTTAAGTATGTTTTGATTACTTTTTCATTTGGAATTAGTATCTTAACTCTTCTTTTTGGTTTAACAACGATTGCTTGGTTGTCACTTTTTTTTGCAGAACTCAATGGAATTTCCCAACAACTAAAAGCTATTGCTTCTAATACATTTCTTCAAAAATCAGCTAGTACCGAAGAACTTCCTAAGATTTATGCCGTACAAAGTGCATTAGTGTCTTTATTATTTGCGATTTCTTCTTTACTATTTGGTGCTCTTACTGAAATATGGGATGTACGCATATCTTTTATTGTTTCAGCGGTATTATTAGGAATAGCAGCTATTTACGCCGCTATAAATCATCGTGTGTTTTCTGTTGAAAAATCAAGCTAATTACGATCACTCCCTTGAAAGATAAGGGAGTTTTTTTATAAAAAAGAACCTTGTTTTCTGGATATATTATTTTATGTGATTCATGTGTCGGGAATAATTTAATAGTTATAGCAATCATAGAATTAAAAGAGAATAAAGCTTATGATATAAGTACGTTATAACAAATAAATTCATACTGGAATGGGGATTTTTATGAAAAAAAAGAATGTACTTTTATTGACTATTTTAACAGGTATAGTTATTACGATAATTCTTATTTTTGGTCCATTCAAAAAAGATATATGGGAGATAAATGCTAGTAAATTAGAAGATTCAACTGATAATATCAGCGCTCCAACGGCTATTGATGACTTTTCAAAATGGACTCCCTTTGAATGGGACACTCTTTATAGCTTTGCACCATACACTAAAAAAGAAAATATATATAAAGTTGTTGGATATAAATGGGATAACATAAATGAATCTGGAAATGATAATATGAATCAAATTGTATTTGTTAAAGATGGAAAAGTCGTATGTTATCTCTATGGATATCCTAAAAATACTAATTCCAGCTATAATTTTGGCGAATATGAAGGTGAATATATAACCTTTAATTCACAACAAAAATTAGCCTTTGACGTTGAGATTGGTGCAGATGAAATTAGATATTTTAATTATATTAATAACTAGTTAAACTATATAACTATAACTTTTAAATAAATTCACCAATGATTAAACAAGATTTTCGATACATTATTTTAAGCAATCTCATGTATTAAAAAAAGAAATAAGTCCTCTAACACTAGAATAAAAGTGTTAAAGGACTTATTTGGTTGCAATTCGTAAACATAAAAAACGCTGTCTTTATTTGTAACTATCTTTTCTATGACCAATCTCTAACATCAAAATAGTTACCGTATCGTCGTTAATATCTGCTATTAAGCGATAGTCTCCAATTCTGTACCGCCATTCTCCTGAACGATTGGCTGCTAATCCTTTTCCATGCTGCCTAGAATCTGTACAGTTCACTAGATTTTTTTGAACCTATCCCATAATTAAGTGGGATTGATGTTTATCTGTTTTTTTAAATGCTTTTTGAGCTCCTTTTTCAAACTCTACTTGATAACCTGAGTTCATCTAATCAGATAGCTCCTTTAGCATGTCTTCGAAAGAAATTCTTTGAGGATTTTATTTATGCTTCGTCATAGCTTGATTATGTAACCCCAAATTAATTTCATCTTCATTTTTTTCTAGAACAGCATTTCTAAATAAAGCAGAGACAGAAATGTTATTAGCCTTAGCATATTCTTTTATTAATTTCTCTTCTTGAGTATCAATCCTTAGTGATATTACAGTCAGTAGAATCAACCCTAAATAGAAGCTGACTAAGGCTTTATCTTATTGTATTTTCGCTGCCATTTATAACCGTCCATTAATGGATTTAGAGTGCATTAGTAGAAAAAAATCGATTATATTTTTTTTAAAAAATATACTTTTTCACTTGAATCTTTCAGCAAAATAAATATAATAAATTTTGTAAGAAATTAAATCTTTAAGGAGTGAATAAAAATGGCAAATAATTTACGTAAAAAAGATGATTTTCCAACACTCACTGATTTCTTCCCATCTTTACTTGATGAAGATTTTTCTTTATTAGATAAGGTCCCTTCATCTCTTACAAGAAGCAACTTCAAAGCAGATGTTCACGAAACAGATCAAAAATATGAATTAAAAATTGATTTGCCTGGTTTTGATAAAGAAAATATCTCTATTGACTACCATCACGATGTTTTAACGATTCAGGCTAAAAGACAAGAAGAAAAAAGTAAAAAAAATGATGAAGGTCAATTTATTAAAAGAGAACGTTCATACGGTAGTATGGCTCGTCAATTCTATCTAACAAATGTAGATGAAGAAAAGGCTAAAGCAAACTATACCGATGGTGTATTAACTTTGATCATGCCAAAATTAAATAGTGAAAATACTACTAAAAAACAAATTAGTATCGAGTAAAAAAGAGAGCTTCTTCAATAAGTAAGCGTCTTTCACAAAAAGAATGCACTTTTGTATAGTATTGATACTTCTTAGCAGGAAAATGACAACTTTCTATCTTTAAATAAAGCATTAGATATACCTAATTCAATAAAGGAGAGATTATAATGGCTAACTATGAAAAAAGAAAAGAACACCTTTTGAATGATTTAACTACTATAATCGAGAAATTAGACGGTAATCTAGCTAAATTAGAGGATATAGATGCAAGTAATTATAGAAAACATAGTCTAAAAAAATGGTACGAGGAAAAAAAAGCGATTCATGAAATAAAAAAATTATTACACGACGTAAATAAATATGAAAAATATGATGAAAAAGAAATGGATAAATTTGAAAAAGAATTTGAAGAATATGACATTTGGTTATAAAAAAAATAAAGATATTCTTCCAAAAAGATGGCGATAGCTCATCCGAAAACAGATTCTAAAATAAGATAATACCATTGACAGTGAACAAAGCAATATCTATCAAATAAAAAAGACCTATTCGCAACTAACAGTTGCAAATAGGTCTTTTTTACAATTCAATATTGCAATACGTTATTCTATCTAATTTCATGCATTACAATTTGTTGAAAATCATCAGTCATTTTTTCTATTTCTATCTGACTGTTTTTCCTTAAGTGTATTGGATCAGTTTGTTTCTTTATTAAAAATAACCACCTCGCAGTCAAATACCTTTTCATCATGTGTAATCAGTTTACTATTTTCTACATCAAATACGTCACCGTAAAAATCCATTACCCATAAACATCTAAATTAACACTCATAGGTGTTTTAGTAGAGAGTTATCTCACTTCCTTAATTTAATGTTGTCGTTTATTAGTATTCTTCGTAATATAAATCTACTTTCGTATCATCGTCTGGATTGGGAAAAATATACAATAAATAATAATCTTTTCCATCAACGTCTATTTCACTTTCTTGATTTTTTCTACCTTCTTTATCTTGAGTTACTTTGTAGTAGTCGCTTCCATCCATAAAAGTATTTTCATCCAGATAAATTCTTTGGTCTTCTGGAACGATAGTGATTTCTTCACCCTCATTTGTAATGACAGTGCTATCTCCTTCACTTTGGCATCCAAAAAGGAATAAACTTGAACACAGTAACAGTGCAGAAATGCTTTTTGACGTAGAACCTGTAGCGCTCTATCCAAGGCAAGTATCCCACTGAAGTAGTTGCGATAGCTTCTCCTGATAATCAGAACTATTTTCAGCAAAAGTTTTTAAAAGGATGGGCATGTGCCAATCATGGAAGAAGCGAGTATTATTAATTCTTATTTGATTATAAATTAGTTGCACAACACTAGAAGAAAACGTTCTTCTACTAACCAATTTTAAATCAAATCTGTAGTTTATATCAATAACCATCGGTTTATCACCTCTGGTTAAGTACTAAGACTTCTTTTTTTCGAGAGTTCTAAGAATAGGAGAATTAATCGTATATCACATTTTCTCCTTGTTCACTTAACTTTCTTATAGATAAAAGCATATAATCTATTTCTTCATCAGAATGTCTTTCCCATGAACTTAATTCAGCTATTATTTTCAAAGGAGATTTAGACCTATAAGAACGTGTTGGATTTCCGGGAAATCTTTTGTCAGTTAAGTTGGGATCATTTTCAAAATCACCTAATGGTTCTACGATATAAATCCTCTCTTTCGATTTAGCTTTCGCTAATTCGGCACCCCATTTAGCAGCATCTAACGTTGCAGTAAAATAGATATAGTTAGATTTTTTATCTTGATAATTGGATGAGCGTAAAGGTTCAAGCATATCTCCGATTTCCAGTTTTGCTTTAGTACCATGAAAGAATGGACCAGGATCTAAGATATTTTTATTGTCGTTCATATAAATACACCCCTTATACTTTTTGATTTGCTTATATCAGTATAAGGGAAAGGATGGGTAAAAAAGTAGTCTATAAATAGCTATCAGATGATGTTATACTGTAAGTAGAGAGTAAGATATTAACGGTAATCAACCTGTCAGCAAAATTTTTGCGTAAACGAAAAAAAGTCGAATGAGTATAAAAAGCAGCAAACCTAATTTATTTAAGTTTGCTGCTTTTTTATATTCACATAATTATCCTAGAACATACTCCAAACTTCAGTCCGAGCGTCCATTTTGTTACACCTGTTGTAGCTTTAGCTACCTTAGAGATAAGGCATGCGTTATTAGAAGACTCGAGTCTAAACGCTTTTCGTCCCATTCTCCTTACTGGTTTATTATTTTTTTGGTTCTAAATCTTCGATGGAATCAATATCCATATAGGCTGGAACAACTAATCCATTTTTTGCTCCTATTAAGTTTTCACCCAAATCAACCATATTATCTTGGTGTTTTTCATAAAAAGAAGCATGTGTTGTTGGCAACCACGGTGCAAGGGATGCATCTGCTGACCCATTTGCAATCGCCTCAAACAAAACTGCAGGATCAACGTCTGTTACTGTCACGTCATAGCCTTGTTGTTCTAATACGGCTTCCGCAACAAGACCAGAAGATTTTTCTGTATCCCATGGTGTTGACACCAGTTTTATTTTTTCGCCATTCACTTTTTCAGTGCCTTCCAGCCACTCGTCCACTTTGTCTTGGTTCGCTTCTACCCAATTCGTCGCAGCCTCTTCAAAAGAAGTGTCTTGTGCCTCAAACATTACGGTTTCCATATCTTCTACTTCCCAATGGAAAGCATCAAGAATTTTATAGGCATCAGGCATTTCTTCCTCAAACCCTAGCCTTGCAATAGTATGAATACTCTCGATATCCCCCATGGTTCCTTTCGGGTCTTCTAGATATTTCAAATCGTATTCTGAGAACATCCAGTGCGGGGCCCACCCTGTTACAATAATAGGTTCTTCATTATCGATTGCTTGGTCCAGCAATGTCAGCATACCTCCAGTTGAACTTTCTTCAAGTTCCCAACCTTCCAGATTTTCATATTCCTCTAAAGTCTGATGTGCCATATTAGTTATTCCCGCTCCAGGTTCAATGCCTGTAATAGCGTAATCCACTTGTTCGCTTACACTTTCATTTGCCTCATTTTTTGTATCTTCACCATTTCCACACCCAACTAATAGTAATGCAGTAGATAATCCAAGAGCCATTCCAATAGATTTTGCGTTTATCATACTTTCCTCCATTTATGTTAAAAAGCATTCTCCTTTTTTATTCGACTAATTTCCAGTCCTTATCAACATAATCGTTAAAAGTACTGGCAAGAATACTTAGTTTATTTTTCGTTCATTATTTCTTCATCTCCGATAACCCTATGTACAATCTGCATTCCAATACTTTAGGAATCCGTTAACTTGTAAGTATTATAATCTTAAGACCTCCTTTTTTGAGAGTAGGTCATCGATTTTTATAGACCTTAAAAGCATAACATGAATGATTTTTAGATTCAAATCTACTACAAGAAGAGCTAGACAGCATGTGCTGAGCCTTAAAAGTGAGGTGTGAAATAGATTTAATTTCATATATTCATTTACCCTTACACATTCTTTTTCCTCCTCTCGTTTTTAGAGAAGTATAAAGGGAGTTGAATTAACCCAAATTGTTGTTATCGGAAAAAGAGATAAAAAATAGTTTATACGATTGCTGAAAAACGAATAAAACAATAAAAAAAAGATCTCAAGTACTCTTATTAGAGCATTTAAGATCTTCTTATGGTTTTATCCCTTTTGATATTGCTAAATGTAATGGTTCTATCATTTTGGGTGTTGGTAAGTGAAATGACTATGCTACAATCTTGAAATTTTTGGAGGAATAGTGGCTGCTTGTAGCCATGAAAAGGATTCAATGCGAATTACGAAGCGTTTACGCTTCGTTTGAGGCTTGAAAACCTGGAGACCCAAAGGGGCTCCAGGCGGTCCCATGGCTTTTCACAAGCAAACACGCAGGCAACTGCTGAAACTGCTTAAAAAGCACCGTTTGATTTTGATTCTTCGCTGATAATGCTGTACATTTCTTTGGTTTCTTCTTTTTTCGTTGATTCAACGATTTTTTCAATTTTTACTACTAAAGTCTTGTTGCCGAAATTGATGGTCAGCTCATCGCCGACTTTTACTTCTGATGAAGACTTAGCTGTCAAACCATTGATTTGAATACGGCCTTTATCTGCAACTTCTTTAGCGATCGTGCGTCGTTTGATAATGCGTGAAATTTTCAAAAATTTATCTAATCTCATTGTGAATCCCTCTTTTCTTCTGCTTTTATTTTTTGCCACAAGGCATCGACTTCTTCCACCGTTTCAGCTTTAATACCATCAAATACATGAGGGTGACGTCTGCGCAGCTTTTTATTAACAGTTTCCAATACTTCTTCCAGTGAAAAATAACCGGAACGTTCTCCAAAACTGGTATGGTAAAGCACTTGCATCAAAATATCGCCTAATTCTTCGACCATATTTTCGTTGTCTTCTTTTTCTACTGCTTCAATAAATTCAGCTGTTTCTTCTTGCAAATACGGCAACAGGCTTTCATGGGTTTGTTCTTTGATCCAAACATCTCCATCTTCACCTGTAATAGCATCCATATAATATTGCAAAGTTTGGAAAGACTTTGTTTGTTCATCTTGTGCTAACGGCGGAACGTATAGAGACGTTAAATTGTGCACGCCTTCCATCCGGTCCATTTCGAATAACGGTACCCATTCGACTTTTTCTGCTTGGCTTCCTGCTGCATGAACCAGTGCAACGAGGTGATCATCTGGGTATTTTTCCATTAACGTCAGTTTGACTTCACTGGCAATATACTCATTGAAGACTTGCATCACGATGATATGCTGTCCCAATTCTAATTCGTCTTGATTTAAATCCAGTGCATCCAAAAGTTGGAAACCTTCGACCGGATCGATTCGGACGGCTTGAAACAAATCATCCAGAAAACTCTTTCCGCCTTTGATCTCAACTTCTATTGCAGGTTCTTTTTCAAGCAGCAATTGGACCGATTTTTCAGCAACCATTGGGTGCCCTGGAACAGCATAAAGGATATCTTGTGTTTTAGCTGCTTCTATTAACTGCTGCACGATTTTTTCGTAAACTCCTTCGAACTGGGCATTTGCTTCATAAACTGCATCAAATGATTCGGATTCTAGCCCTTCTTGTTCGAGTATTTCAACGACTGGGTGTAATTTGGTCCGTAAAAAAATGGGTTGAGTCCCTTTCAATAATTGGTAAACCCCCATCGGCAATTGCGCCATATCTCCCGGTCCTAAACCAACTACCGTAATTTTCCCCATTTGCTTCGCCTACTTTCTTAATATCTTTTTCCCAAAAGGAAGCGATAACCATTCGCGAACGGTCAAAACATCCCACTTAAATAAACTATAAACAAACACGATGATTCCGACAGCGATCCCGATCAGTGCGACCAAAAAAGAATCGACGCGGTGCATACCGCTAAATAAGAAGCGGCTGATCCCTTGTGTAACCAACCAGACGGCTAAAGCCATCATGGCGCTGCTGTAAATCAAGTGCAATCCAAATTGGTCTTTCACTAAGCTTCTCTTTAAGGGACTAGGAGCTCCCAGTAAAATAACCGCTAAAATGACGGCTAAACTAGCATCTGTTGCTAAACTAGCACCTAATGTTCCAAATTCCTCAACAAACCAGCTGTTCAACACCCATTTTACCAGAATCCCTATAAACAGCGCCACCATTGTCAAATAATGCTGGTCACGGCTTTGAAGGATCGCATTGTAAGCCCCAATCAAAGAAGCCAAAAGAACGGCTCCGACGTAGACACACAATACCAGTACTCCAGAACGGTCGCCAAACAACAAATGGTTCAAGTAAGGCATCAGCACCACTAACCCAGTGGTTGCGGCCATCGCAAACGTCATCGTGATGCGAATCAGCGAATGTGCTGCTCGGAAAAATTCCACTTCCCGTTTTTGGACAAACGCTCGGCTCAATACCGGGACTAAACTAGCTGAAAAAGCTGTAGCCACGACCATTCCCAATTGAACTAACGGCTGGCCGCGATCGTAGATTCCTTTAGCATTTTTAGCTAATTCAGGCAATTCTCCAGCTTGAATCAACCCTTTGTACAAAGTGAATGAATCTACCAATTGCAATAAAATCAGCATTGCACTCAGCAAGCAAATAGCTAATCCTTCCGTCATAAACCGTTTTGCCAACGAACCGTAACCAATCGAGACGGATTGCTCTGAATTGATAGCTAGTTCGCTATCACTTTGTTTAGTTGTTCTAAAAAACGCGACTCCTAAAACGATACAAGCAGCTAACCCAGCAATCCAAGAACTGCTCATAGCCGCTGCACCCATCTGATAATCGTCCCATCCAATGCGGGTATACAGAAAAGCCGCAGTCAAAATAACAGCCACCCGCACAACTTGTTCGATGACTTGTGACACAGCAGTCGGCAGCATGCGAAAAGTACCTTGAAAATAACCGCGTCCCGTTGCCAATACGGGTACCAGCAAAAACAGCCACGCAACCGATTGAATGATCGGCGTTAGTTGCGCATCACCCATTTCTTGAGCAATCATTTTTGCGCCAAAGTAACTAAACGAAAACAAGCCAATTGAAACGATGCTCAGCAACAAAAAGGATTTTTTCATCACTTTTTTTTGCTGCTCGCTGCTTTTGGTTTCGGCAAAGACTTTGGACAAAAAAACGGGGAAACCATTTAAAGCAATCGTCATGCCGATGCCGTAAATAGGGTAAACTTGTTGATAAACATAAAACCCGGTATTGCCGACCATATTCTGAAACGGCACGCGGTATACAGCACTTAGTATTTTGGCAATCAAAGCTGCTAAAGACAGTAGTAAAGCGCCGTTCATCATTTTTTTCATTTGTTGATTGCTCACATAAAGCCTCCTAAATTCCACAGATAGGATTTTTCTCGTTGCCTTGTTTCCAGTCTAGGTGTTCAAGCATTAAGCAGCTGTTTTTTCTTTGCGGTAAAGCGTGATGGCTTTCACGAATTTTTGGATAGCGTTCAGCCATTGATACGTATATTCTTTTCCAATTTGCAAAGTGACCACATACTGTTCTTTTTTCACAGCCATATTAGCTTTCAAAGAGACTTCACTTAAGGCTCTAAAAATTTCTTCGGCCGGCAATGAGTTCGTGCCAGATACCGAAAAGGTTAAGTCGATGTGATCGTCCGTCCGTTTGATCGTTTCGACCAAGGCTTGTTCACTGTACATTTTAATTAATCCAATCGTCAGCAAATCGGCTACTTCATCAGCGTATTCGCCAAATCGATCAATGATTTCATCTTGCAAGAGAGTATACGTTTCTTCGTCGTGCAGCTCTCGAATGCGTTTATAGATTTCGATTTTTTGACGTTCGTCTTCAATGTAACTGCCTGGCAAATAAGCATCAATGCCTAAATCGATTTCTACTTGGGTTTTCTCTTCTTTATTTCCAAGTCCTCGTTTACGGGCAACAGCTTCACTTAACATTTCTGAATACAAATCGAACCCGACTGAATCAATGAAACCGTGTTGTTGTGAGCCTAATAGATTTCCCGCGCCGCGAATCGATAAGTCCCGCATCGCAATTTTGAATCCTGATCCCAATTCAGTGAAATCCTTGATGGCTTGCAGTCGTTTCTCGCTCACTTCGTTCAAAACTTTATCCGCTTGGTACAAGAAATAGGCATAGGCTACGCGGTTGCTTCGTCCTACACGCCCTCTCAATTGGTAAAGCTGCGATAAGCCCATATGGTCTGCATTCTCGACAAATAACGTATTGACGTTTGGTATGTCTACTCCGGTTTCTATAATCGTAGTGGTCACTAAAACATCGTATTCGCCTTCAATAAATTGGAAGAGGATATTTTCTAATTGGCCTTCTGACATTTGCCCATGCGCATAACCGATTCGAGCTTCCGGTACCAGCATTTGCAATTCTTCTACTTTTTTCTCAATGGTCGCGACACGATTGTACAAGTAAAAAGCTTGTCCGCCGCGTGCCATTTCGCGTTCGATCGCTTCTCGAATCGCTCCTAGATTTTGCTCCATCACGTAAGTCTGAACCGGGTAACGGTTAGCCGGCGGCGTTTCGATCACAGATAGATCCCGCACACCTAACATTGACATGTGCAGTGTTCTTGGGATCGGCGTCGCGGTCAGTGTCAGTACATCCACTTGAGCTTTCAGCTGTTTTAATTTTTCTTTGTGTTTCACGCCGAAACGCTGTTCTTCATCAACGATCAAGAGTCCCAGATCTTGGAATTCAATATCTTTCGATAAAACGCGGTGTGTTCCGATTACAATATCTACTTGGCCTTTTTTTAAGCCCGCAATCGTTTCTTCTTGTTGTTTCTTCGTTCGGAAACGGCTCAATAAACCAATTTCCACTGGAAAATCAGCAAACCGCTGAATCATGGTTTCATAATGCTGCTGTGCTAAAATCGTTGTCGGAACCAAGAATGCTGCTTGCTTGCCTTCTTGAACCGCTTTAAAAACCGCCCGCATGGCTACTTCTGTTTTACCATAACCCACATCACCGACTAATAAACGATCCATCGGTTTTTTGCCTTCCATATCGTGTTTGATTTCAGCTGTGCTGCGCAATTGGTCATCTGTTTCAGTATAAGGAAAAGCATTTTCGAATTCTTCTTGGTACTCACTATCCGGTGCATACGCATAACCCACTTCTGCTTCACGTGCTGCATATAATTCAATCAAATCATCGGCAATGTCTTCAATTTTACTGGCTACTTTTTTCTTCGTCTTCGCCCATTCTGTCCCGCCTAGTTTATTGATCTTAGGAGTCTTGGCTTCTGAAGAAACGTATTTTTGCAATAAGTTTAATTGCGTTACCGGAATAAATAATTTTGCATCGTCTTTATAAATGATGGACATATAGTCTTGGTGAACACCATTGATCGTTAAAGTTTCCATTCCCATGTATTTTCCGATTCCGTGATTGACATGCACGACGAAATCGCCTGGGTTTAATTCACTGTAGCTTTTCAAGCGTTCTGCATTGGATAATGTTTGTCGTCTGGCTATTTTTTTAGTGATTTTATTGAATAATTCTCTTTCAGTCAATACGACCAATTTGTCTTGAGGCAATTCAAAACCATTTTGGATAGAACCTTCCATAACCTGTACTTTTCCAATTTCTATACGGTTTGGTTTCACTACTTTGCTGACGATCTCAAAGTCTTTAAAAATCTGATTTACTTTATCGGCCCGCTCAGCGGTGGGTACCATCACGATAACCGTATTACTTTGTTTGATCCAACGTTCCATCTCCGTTTTCAATAAGGGCATCTGACCAAAAAACTGCTGCATATTGCGGTATTGAAATGGATGGATCTGTGAAAACCGGAGATTTCCCATTCCTTTTTGAAATAAAGAAAAATACAAAACATCTTGTTTTATCTCTTTCATTTTGGCACGGAAATCATTTGAAAAAGCTTGTTTTTGCAAAATACGGCGTTCTGCTAATTTTTCAGTCGCCCATTCTGCTTCTTCTTCGCTTAACCGTCTTTCGGTTTCCAAAATACGAGGGTATTCATCCAAGATCACGACGCTTTTTTTATGGATATAATCTAAAATACTCGTGCGTTCAGGGTAAACGAAATCAGTAAACATCGCTAGTTCATCTGTGGGCTCTCCTTTATCGAAAGCATCCACCACAGGCGTTAAATTTCTAGTGAAAATTTGTCGGTCTTCTGCATGCTGGATCAAACCCAAGTTGCGTTCTACCGCTTGAGAAAACTTTGGCGCCGCTGCTGTCAGCAAATCATGTGTATACAACGTATCGATAGCCGGTAAAATCGTAATCGCATCAATATTTCGAATCGAACGTTGGTTATCTGCATCAAAGTAACGCAAAGAATCAATTTCTGTATCAAATAAGTCGATTCGAACCGGGTGTTCTTCTGTTAAAGGATAAATATCGATGATTCCGCCCCGGATACTGAACTCTCCTGGGCTTCCAACTAATTGTTGGCGCACGTAACCCATATCCACTAGTTTTCGTGCTAAAGGAGTCGGATCCAATTCGCCGCCTGGCTTAACTTCAAAACGAGCAGCTTTCCAGATTTCTTTAGGCGGTAAAAGCTTCCTTACTCCAGCTAAAGGCACAATAACGATTCCTGGCTTGCCGGAAAGTAAAAAATTCAAGGCAGCTACCCGGTCTGTCCTTGCTTCAGGTGAAGCAATCGACATTTCGGCGTACAACATTTCTTCAACCGGAAACAAATGTAGTTTTTCTTCCTCTACAAGCCCAGAAAAGTCTTCCATTAATTGCTGGGCATGAAATAAATTGTGCGTTACCAAAACAATTGGCCGCTTCTTTTTTTCTAAAATAGTGCTGATAACTAAGGTTCTGGCTGATCCAGATAAACCAGTGACCAGCTGTGTATGCTGTTCCCCGATTTGGGCCAGCAGCTCTCCGACATCAGGCGATTCGGCTAGTATTTTTTTGATATCTCCCACTGTAAAGACTCCTCTGCTTAATGTATGTTGTTCATTTTATTTTTTAGATGGTAAAAGAAGCTCAGACATTCTCACTGGGCTTCCATATACGTTTATGCTATTTTTTGTTGTACTGATTCATTGTATCAAGAAAATTGTGGCCATTGACCCAATACTCTATCGCTGCCACGCTGTCTTTTATCGAGAACAGCACATCTTCTTGTTGTTCCTTTGGAAAACCACTCAATACATGGTTAACGACCGTTTGACTGGCATAAGGACGGTCGATTCCGATTCGAATACGATTAAAGTTTGCAGTTCCAAGGTGTTGGATCAAACTTTTAATGCCATTGTGGCCTCCTGCACTGCCTTTTTGACGCAACCGGATTTTACCGAGCGGCAAATCTAAATCATCGTAAATGACTACTAAATCCTCTAGTGCAACATTAAAGTAGTCCATCAACGGTCGAACCGCTCGTCCAGAGTCATTCATAAAGGTCTGAGGTTTGACCAATAGAACTTTTTCCGTTCCGATAAACGCTTCGGTATATACTGCTTCAAATTTGCTTTTATTAAATGCCAAATTTTGCTGCTTCGCATATTCATCCAAAGCCATAAAACCAATATTGTGTTTTGTGTTTGCGTATTTTGAACCTGGATTCCCTAAACCCACAATCATCTTCATCATTTACCTTCTCCATCTGTTTAATTAGTCATTTTTATTCGCTGTTTTACAGCCGATCCTTTTTGCAAATGTACGCAAAAAAGCGCTGCACGAAGTTTTTATCGTCCAGAAACAATTTAGTCTAGTATACCATATTTTAATTGTGAATAGGAACAAGACTGTTTGGCTTCGATGAACATTCACTACAGCTGTTTTTTTCTTTTTCAGCCCGCCATTAAAAATCGGCCAAAATAAGACTTCTATTGCCTCTTTCGCTTGTGAACTGGTATACTTGCTTTGTATGACAAAGTTTATTAAGGAGGAAATTTGATATGGTTAAATCTGAAATAAAAGATCATCAAAAAATCATTATTGTAGGTGATGGAGCGGTAGGTTCAAGTTACGCTTTTGCTCTGGTTACACAAAACATTGCTCAAGAACTTGGGATTATTGATATCGATACCGACAAAACAGAAGGCGACGCAATGGACCTTTCCCACGCACTAGCCTTTACTTCCCCTAAAAAAATTTATTCCGCCAGCTACAGCGACTGCCATGATGCAGATATCGTCGTTATTACAGCAGGCGCTGCTCAGAAACCTGGTGAAACCCGGTTAGATTTAGTTCAAAAAAACTTAAAAATATTTAAAACGATTATTGATCAAGTTATGGCCAGCGGCTTCGACGGTATTTTCTTAGTAGCGACCAACCCAGTCGATGTCTTGACGTATGCAACTTGGAAATTCTCTGGTTTGCCGAAAAGCCGTATCATCGGTTCAGGAACCTCTTTGGACAGTGCTCGTTTCCGTCAAGCTATTGCTAAACTAGTAGGGGTAGATGCACGAAATGTCCATGGCTATATTTTAGGAGAACACGGCGATACAGAATTTCCTGTTTGGTCTCATGCCAACATTGCCGGGCTGCAGATCTATGAATGGATCAAAGACAATCCGGGAGTTGACGAAGCCGCATTAGTCGATGTCTTCTTTAACGTTCGCGATGCCGCTTACGATATCATCGAGAAAAAAGGGGCAACGTTTTACGGGATCGCCGTTTCAATGACTCGAATCACCAAAGCCATTTTAAATGATGAAAACTCTGTTCTGCCTCTTTCAGTCTATTTAGATGGCGAATACGGACAGGAAGACATCTTTATCGGAGCACCGGCGATCGTAAACCGCCAAGGCATTCAACAAGTCATCGAAATTCCGTTAAACGATGCCGAAAAAGAAAAAATGAACCATTCAGCTGATACGCTGCGTAAGATTACTCAAGACGCTATGAAAAAGTTAGACGAAGAAACAAATTAATTGAATGACAAACCCTCCCAATCAAGGTAGTTTCATCCTTGGTTGAGAGGGTTTTATTATTCTTCTTCGCAGCACAATTGCACGATGGTTTCAGCATAAATATCTATTGCTTGAAACAATTCAGCTAAAACGATGCCTTCGTTAGCCTGATGAGCCAAACTTTTGGTATTAGGAAAATGGGCGCCAAAAGCAACCATATTTTTCATAGTTCGGGCATAAGTAGCTCCACCTGAAGTGAGCGGCTGGGCTTTATCTCCTGTTTTATTTTGATAGATCGCCATCAGCGTTTGAACGAGGTCACTTTCTTTCGGAACATATAAAGCCGGTACATGGTCAAATTCTTCATACGTCAACCCGTAAGCCGCAGCGGTTTTTTCAAGAATAGCTGCTAAATCTGCTGCTGGGTAACTGACCGGGATACGTAAATCCAATTCTATTTCCGACTTTGTTTCATCTACTTTGATCGTAGCCACATTAAAGGTCAGCTCTCCCGTCATCTCATCTTTCACTTCGCCAAAGATCCTGAAACCATTCGTTTCTGTACCAACTTTTTCGGCTAAAAATTGCAGGATTGAATGCGGATGCACTTGGACCAAACCTGTTGCTAATTGATTGATTGCATTTATTCCTTGTCCAGCAGCACTCGCGTGAACAGCTTTGCCGCTCACTGTAACTGTCTGATTTGCAAGTGTCTGGCTGATGCCCAATTCAACTAATTTTTGACTTACTTGTTGAGCATCTTGACCTTGGTACTGTGCATTGCCTGGCACGACATTAAAAGCATCGCCGCAATCCAGTGCAAAAACAGAGCTTCCCGGTCCTACCAGCTTAGCTTGCAACAGACCTTTTTCAGCATATGTTACCGGGAATGCACTATCTGGTACAAATCCTTTTGTCGGCTGTTCTTCTTTTAAATTGTAGTGCGCCATGCACCGCCATAATGTTTCTTCATCTGTTCCAAAAACAAACCGGATGCGTTTATTAAAAGTAAATCCAGCATCCACGACCGCTTTAAAGGCATACAAAGCAGCGATCGTCGGTCCCTTATCGTCTTGGCTGCCGCGTCCGTACATAACGCCGTCTTTCACGACTGCTTGAAAAGGATCTGTTTCCCACAGAGCTAAATCGCCGGCCGGAACGACATCCAAATGACATAAAATAGCAATCAACTCTTCCCCTTCTCCATAGTCAGCATAACCATAGAAACCTGCTGGATCATGATAAGTAGTCATTCCCAAGGCTTCACAAATGACTAATGCTTCTGTCAAACAGTCTTCGATCGCTTTCCCAAATGGCGGGAAGCTGGTTCCATCAGCGGTATTCACAGAGGGAATATCGATCAAGCGTTTTAATGCAGCTAAACTTTCTTTTTGATGCTTTTCCGTTACCCAAGTTTCCATATAAATAAACAGTCCCCTTTTTGGTTTTTAATTTTTCTATTCTTCAATTGATACATATTTTAAGTTTACACTGTTGATTTGACTCATATGGTAATTTTTAACAGAACTTCTTAACAACATAGCTTGTGCCTGCTGATAAAGCGGGATGATCCCTGCATCTTCTAACAGGATTTTTTCAGCAGCTAAATCATTGGCCCATTTTTCAGCTGGATCTCCGCTGTCTTCTCCCATTGAGGCTTCAACTAAAGCATCATAATCTTCATTAGAATATTTTCCGCCGTTAAAGACAGAACCGGATAAGAACAAACTTAAAAAATTATTGGTATCGTTCGTATCTGCACCCCAACCAGACAACAACAAATCAAAATCGCCATTATCGCCTAGTTCGATGCGGTTTTTGAAAGGAACACTTTTAATCGTAATTTTTACACCTGCCAGATTTTCTTCAATCGTATTTTGTAAATATTGGCTCACTTTTTTTGTAACTTCATCATCATCCGCTACTAATTGCAATTCGACTGTTGAGACCCCTAATTCTTGCTGGGCCGTTTCCCATAGCTGAGCCGCTGTTTCCGGATTATAATCTAAATAAGAACCAGCTGTTTCTCTGAAATCTTCACCGGTTTGAGGGTCTTCGACTAATCCGCTAGTCACTAGTCCTCCAATGGGTTTAGATCCGTTAGCAATGATGCTTTCGGTTAGTTCTTCACGTGAAATAGCTGAAGCAAGTGCTTCTCTTAAGCTTTTATTTTTTAAGGCTGGGTTGTTAACATGATCCAGTTCTAAGTAAACCGATTTGGCCGTTAACGGGGCCATAAATTCAGGATCTTGGTTGTATTGTTGGGCAAATTCTCCAGTTAAAGTAACCAGATCGATTTGGCCGTTATTGTATAGATTCAATCCTGTCGACGTTTCTTTGATCACTTGGTTGGTCACAGTGGTTAACGCTACGTTTTCTTGATCCCAATACTGATTATTTTTTTCGTAGGTCCAAGATAAACCTGTACCATCCCAATCTTTTAAGACAAACGGCCCATTATAAAGAGCAGAATCGCTGCTCGTCCCAAACCCAGAACCTTCAGCAGTAACAAAAGTTTCTTTCTGAGGAGAGAAAGTTGGTTTAGTAATTAATTTCAAGAAATTTTCTACTGGCTTTTCTAATGTGATTTCAAGTTCTGAATCGCTTAACGCTTCGATCCCTAAACTATCGACTTCTGCTTCGCCAGCTAAGATTGTTGAAGCGTTTTTAATATCTGTCATCACAAAAGAATAATTGGCTGCAGTAGCCGGGTCAACGATACGTTTCCAGCCAAATTCAAAATCATGAGCCGTTAATTCGCTTCCATCTGACCATTTTAACTCTGGTTTTAAAGTAAAGGTATATGTTAATTGGTCTTCACTGATCTTCGGCTCCCCTTCAGCCAAAGCCGGAATCGGATTTTCTTGTGTATCTAAGCGGTACAAGCCTTCCATCACTTGATTCAAAGCCGTAAAACTAATCGTATCTTGTGATAAAGCCGGGTCGATCGTAGGCAATTCAGACTTAACACTCAAGTGCAGCGTCTGCTCCGAGTTTGTCTCACCAGCTCCGCTGACGCTATCTTCTCCATTTGCTTCTCCTGCTGTACATCCCCCTAAAATAAACAACGCTGCGGCAAAAAAAGTTGCTTTTTTCATTGTTCTTCCTCCCTATTCTTTTTAGTCGTATCCCCATACTTCTATCAGTCGTTTAAATCTTTTCACTATCATACACTATTTATTATAAATATACAATATTAACCCGCTTTTTTGTTATTTAAATGAAATATATACAAATATACTGTATATTACAGAGTATCGTCGCTTTTTATTCAACAAAAAAAGTTGGAACCAAAGCATTTTCTCGCTTTGGTCCCAACTTCCGCTCGTTTCTTCAATTTCTACAAAGGCACAATGATATCGTCTTCAGAATCTTCAATCGGAGAATCAGCTTTTATCTCAATAATGAGTTTGTGCGGCAAACAAATACTTGTTTCTCCTGGTTTGCTGATCCAACCTGTTTTTACTGCAATTTGATCCGAACTATTGTCTTCTTTATTTCGAATCTTTTTTCCGTCTACTTCAATGATGTTGTATTGCCCCTCTGCCGGATGAAACGTAAATTGTTCATGCGGTGTCTCTTCTGATAGTCGCACTCGCTTTACTTCTTCGCCATCAATAGAGATGACCGCAACGACTTCACTTGTTTCATCGATCGAACGCGTTTGTCTTCCAAAAATATAATGCGGAATAAACGAACCGATCATTAACAGTACGACGATGACGACATCTAGCGGACGAACGAGCTTGGCATATTTTTTAAAATTAGTCATATTGATTGGCTCCGTTCATTCTAAAGCTCTTCAGCTAAACGATTGCTTTGGCTGATTTGAACAAGCAACTGATATTTCCCAATAAGTAAAGACACCTTCGCTTTACTCTAAACAAAAAACGCGATCAGAAGCTGTTTAACCTCTCATCACGTTTTTTAAAATTACGGTAAACTTTAGCGTGTTTCTTTAAATTTTCTTTCAAAAAGTGGGCTGACAGATTTATTTTCATGAATCCGCGTCACAGCATCGGCCAATAATGCACTGACACTAATTTCAACGATTTTATCAATTTTCTTCTCTTCAGGGAGATAAATAGAGTCTGTAACCACCAATTGTTTGATTGCAGAATTTTGAATGCGTTCAATCGCTGGGCCAGATAAAACAGGATGTGTGCAACAAGCATAAACTTCCGTTGCGCCAGCTTCTTGCAATGCTTTAGCAGCTAACGTGATCGTTCCAGCGGTATCAATCATGTCATCGATCAAAATACATTTTTTACCTTCAACTGAACCAATAATATTCATGACTTCCGCAACGTTTGCTTTTGGACGACGTTTGTCGATAATAGCAATCGGCGCTTTTAAGAATTCCGCTAATTTACGCGCACGTGTTACTCCACCATGATCTGGTGAAACAACCACGACATCTTCTTCTGCAAGTCCGCAATTTAAGAAGTAGTTCGCCAAAAGAGAAGCACCTAATAAGTGATCTACTGGCATATCGAAAAACCCTTGAATTTGAGAAGCATGTAAATCTAATGTCAAAATACGGTCTGCACCTGCAGCTGTTATCATATTCGCAACTAATTTTGCAGTGATCGGTTCTCTAGAACGGGCTTTCCTGTCTTGTCTAGCATAGCCGTAATAAGGAATCACTAGATTGACTGTTTTAGCACTTGCTCGTTTTAAAGCATCGATCATAATCAACATTTCCATCAAATTGTCGTTTACTGGACTAGAAGTTGACTGAATAATATAAACATGGTCTCCCCGAATACTTTCTTCAATATTGATTCGAATTTCTCCATCGCTGAACTGATCCACTGAGAGTTTTCCTAATTCTACTCCTACCTCTTTAGCAATTTTCTCCGCTAAGGGTCTGTTTGAGTTTAACGCAAAAATCTTTAACTTTGGATCAAAATAATGTTCTGACATAGTGACCTCCACTTTCTTTATTTGCAAAAAGTTCTTTTATCTCACTTTAATACTATTCATTTTCCCTGAAGAAATCAAGTAAATTCTAGCTTTGCTTTGAATTATCAATCGTTTTCTAATGTGGCAATTGATTGAAATAATTCAACTTGTTTTCTTGACGAGCTCTGGCAATCGCCAATGCTTCCGTAGGGACATCTTTAGTGATAGTTGACCCAGCAGCGATGTAAACATTTTCTTCAACGTTGACCGGTGCGACTAAATTAACGTTGCATCCGATAAAAACGTTGTCTCCAACTGTCGTACGGTGCTTATTTTTGCCGTCGTAATTAACAAAAACTGTTCCACAGCCAATGTTAATGTTCTTTCCTAAATCGGCATCGCCAACGTAAGTTAAATGACCAACTTTTGTACCGGCACCGATTACGGCATTTTTCACTTCAACAAAGTTGCCGATGTGAACCGATTCACCGACTTGGCTGTGTGGGCGCAAATGGCTGTTAGGCCCAATGTTGCTGTCTTGCTCCATAACCGAATCTTTGATGTTTGAGCTTGTAACCCGCACGCGATCGCCAATGGTACTGTTTAAAACTTCAGAGTTTGCTCCAATAAAGCAATCTTCTCCAATGACAGTGTGTCCTTTTAAAGAGACATTTGCTTCAACTACCGTATCAGCGCCAATCGTCACATCGCTATCAATGTACGTTGTAGCTGGATCAATCAGCGTCACACCATTTTGCATATGGCGTTGATTGATTCGGGTCCGCATCAAACGAGTAGCTTCAGCTAAAGCTATCCGATCATTCACTCCCATACCTTCTGCTTCATGTACCATTTTATAGGCATCTACCACTTCATTTTGGCTTTTTAGGATCTCAATAACATCTGGCAAGTAATATTCTCCTTGAACATTTTCATTGCCGACTAGAGACAATGCTTCAAACAATAAACGATTATCAAAACAATACGTTCCAGTATTGATTTCTTGAACCAGCTGTTCTTGTGCGTCTGCATCTTTTTGTTCCACTATTTTCTCAACAAAACCTTGCTCATTGCGGATAACCCGGCCGTAACCTGTAGGATCTTCGGCATGAGCAGTTAAGATGGTAGCTTTCGCACCTTGTTTTTGATGGTAATCGAACAAGTTCGTTAATGTTTCAGAGGTCAACAAAGGAGTATCGCCGCAAATGACTAATGTGATTCCTTCTTTTCCCTTTAACTGTGCTTCAGCTTGAATGACAGCATGGCCAGTTCCCAATTGTTCTTCTTGTAAAGCATATTCAGAACGGTCGCCTAAGTATTCTCTTACTTTTTCAGCGCCAAAACCAACGACCGTCACAATTTTGTCGGTACCTGCAGCTTCTACTTGTTCAATCACATGTCCAACCATGGGTTTGCCTGCAATTGGGTGTAAGACTTTGTATAGTTTTGATTTCATTCGTGAACCCTGTCCTGCTGCTAACACCACTGCATATCTTTGTGTCATCTTAGCGACTCCTTCTTTTTCACTTTTTTATTTTTAACGTTTAATGGGTATTCTTTTATTTTTTAGGTTTTAGCTAACAACCTCTCGCTTTTTGGCTTTAGCTCTTCAATGATAGCCTAAAAACTCAGTATTTTCAAGGTTAATCCCGTTACTTTATCCTTTATTCTTAAGTCTTTAAATGAAGAAAACGATTTTATTTAGTTGGCTGATACGCTCGTCGCTGTTGCCCGTTTCAAAAATCTTGTATACTGATTTAAAGCGACACAAAAAGGAGGAAGTAGTGATGAACGTAAAACCTGAACATTATTGGATCGAAAAATTGGAACTTGTGCCTCATTCTGAAGGAGGGTATTTTAAAGGTGTCTATCAAGCTTCTGAAACAGTGACCACGGCTGAACAAAACGAACGGAAACGATACACTAGTATTTATTTCTTATTGAACCAAGAAAGTCCTTCACATTTTCATCGTTTGAAATCGGATGAAATCTGGTATTTCCATACTGGCGACGCTTTAACCATCCATATGATCCATCCAGACGGGCGCTATGAACAGGTTGCATTAGGAATGGACCCCGAAAAAGGCGAAACCTTGCAATACGTTGTTCCAAAAGGCGTCATTTTCGGCTCAAGCGTTGATAAAGACGGTATTTATGCTTTAGTCAGCTGCATGGTCGCACCTGGTTTTGATTACCAAGATTTTGAGCTGTTTACACAAGCCGATCTGTTAGCCCAGTATCCAGAAAACCATGACATTATTAAACGGTTAGCCTTTGAAACATTGCCAGAATAAGATAAAAAAAATCAGAAATCCCGTCTGTATTAGAGGCAGGGTTTCTGACTTTTTTAATCTTTAAAATAGTTTCCCGGTTTAACATAGATCGTTTTATCGCGAATATCCACTTCATCCACACATAAAAGCGAAGTATAATCAGCAATCATTCGATCTCCGCTGAATGTTGATTCAGCAAAAACCGTTACGCCAACTAATTCTGCTTCAAACTCTTCAATCAAGCTCTTCATCCCGTTGACGGTTCCTCCGCCTTTCATGAAGTCATCCACGATCAATACCCGTGAACCGCGTTTTAAACTCCGTTTAGATAGTTCCATTTTTTCCACTCGTTCAGATGAACCCGATACATAATTGATACTGACTGTCGAGCCCTCAGTGATTTTCGAGTCGCGACGAACGATAACGAAAGGCACATTCAAGTAGCTTGATACTGCTTGGGCGATTGGAACCCCTTTTGTCGCAACCGTCATAACAGCATCGATTGACTCATGCAAGTATTGCGAAGCAATAATCTTGCCGATTTGGCGCAAAATCTGAGGATGTCCCAATAAATCGGATAAGTACACATAACCACCCGGCAATAAACGATTCGCTTCTGATAATCGTTCGCACATTTCATCAACAAACTCTTTAGCTTCTTCTTTTGCGATTTCAGGAATATACCGTACGCCGCCCGCTGCTCCAGGGACTGTTTCTAATGTGCCCGTTTTACGTTCTTTAAATGTTTTTTTCACAATCGTCAAATCTTCACTGATAGAAGATTTGGCAGAATCGTAACGATTAGCGAAATAAGTCAATGACACCAATGTGTGCGGTCTTTCTAACAAATAGCGAGTCATATCGATCAATCGTTCACTTCTTTTTACTTTCAAATCTTTCACCTCTTCATAAATTCCTTTTAATTTTAACTATCTCATGCGTCCGACCTTATTATAATCGTATTTAACGAAAAAAGGTAGGTATTTTTGCTTGAAATATCAAAATTGTTCGTTTTTATTATTATTTTCTCATAAAAAAAAGTACGAACTTTCGGATTCGCACTTTTTCTCTGTTTTTTATTTTTTGTTTTCTGGTTTTTCAGAATAGGCTAACGGTGTCCGGCTTTTTTTGTATTTCACTTGATTAACGCTTTTTTTGATAAAAATGGTGATAATGAAAATAACAATAAACACTAACGTGATCGTCGCTCCTGGCGGTGTTCCGTATTGATAAGAAGCGGTCAGACCTGTAAACATGCCAATGATCCCAATAATGACTCCCATCAAAATAACAATGTTAAAACTTTTGCTTAAACGCATCGCAATGGCGGCCGGCAAAATGATGATCGCCGAAACCAATAATGCGCCTACGATCGGCATAACGACTGCTATTGTAACACCCGTGATGACATTAAAGATAATAGACATCAATTTCGTTGGCAATCCGGCTGTAAAAGCCGTATCTTCATCAAACGTCAAGACATACATCGGTTTACGAAATACTAAAAAGAGCCCTACGACCATCACAAAAAGTGCCCCTAATAAATAAACTTGTTCTTGATTGATGGTCACAATCGAACCAAATAAGTATTGTTGGATACTAGCGTTGGATCCTCCATCGTTTAAACTCATCAGAACCAGCGCTATTGCCATTCCAGCTGACATAAGGATAGCGATTGAGATTTCTGTATAAGACTTATACAGCATCCTTAAATAGTCAATGAGCACAGCAGCTATAACGACGACGACCAGTGTCATAACGGTGGGATTGATATTTAACAACAACCCCAAAGCAATTCCGGCTAACGAAATGTGCGAAAGAGTATCCGCCATTAAAGATTGCCTTCTTAAAATTAAAAATAAACCTAAAATTGGTGCAATAACAGCAATCAAGAATGAAGCTTGGAATGCTCGCTGCATGAATCCATAGAAAAACATCTCCATGGTGAATCCTCCTTCCGAATCAACTGGATGTGGCGATCCGCATATTGTTTAATGTCTTCATGATCATGGGTAACCATTAAAATGCCTTTGCCATGGACACGACTATTGTGTTGCAATAATTCATAAAATTCATGACGTGAATCAACGTCCATACCCGTTGTTGGTTCATCTAAAACAAATAGATCAGGGTCCGTTGCGAAAATCCGAGCCAATGAAATCCGTTGTTTTTGACCACCGGAAAGTTCACCGATTTTTTTATGGCGAATGTCCCACATTCCCACTGATTTCAATGCTCGTTCGACATGAACATGATCTTCTGCATCTAATCGTTTAAACCATTTGCCTCTTTGGTAACGGCCTGAACGAACCAATTCTAGTACTGTACTTGGAAAGCCAGCATTAAAAGAAGCGACTTGTTGAGGGATATAGCCGATAGCTAATGGTTCATTTCGATTGTTCACAGGCGAAATGAACGCTGCCCCTTTAGTTGGTTTTAACAATCCCAAGACATTGCGTAGTAAAGTCGATTTTGCTGCACCATTTTCTCCAGTCAGCATAACGAATTCTCCAGCATCAACGGTAAAAGAAATATTTTCTAAAACGGGTTCTTCATCATAGTAAAAAGATAAATCATTGACTTCAATATAATGCAAACTTATTTCCTTCTTTCTCTATGCTTGTTTAACAGAAAAAAGACGCACGAGTAAGAGTTGTGACCGTCCACTCATCCGTTTCCTGCTGTCAATTATTTTATTTTTTTGCTGCCATAGTGTACGTTCGCAGCTCTTATCTAGCACCATTGTTCGTTTTGAGACCGCTCCGCCACAAAACGTAATGATTACTATTTACACATTTCTTTAGTAGCATATCATCCTCGTTATTATTCGTCAAGAAAAAAAAGCGAAACAAGCTCAAGTCTTGTTTCGCTTCTCTTCTTACTTTAATGTTCGGACTAAGTAGACTTCATTACAAAAACCTTTTAGCCCATTGTACACTCGTTGAGCTCTGGAGTATTTACGGCAAAGAGCAAAAATAGTCGGCCCGCTGCCGCTCATCAGTGCTGTATCTGCTCCAAACTGCAGCATCTTTTGCTTGATCGTTTCAATAGCCGGTTGTCGGATAATAGACGTTTTTTCCAATGCATTGCCGGCATACTGTGTCATTTTGTTGTAATTTTGTGTTTTGATCGCTGCTAACATCGCTTGCGTGTCCGGATGCTCAATCGTGTCGTAAGCCAAGGCACTAAAAACTGTCCCGGTCGAGATGCCTTTTTTAGGTTTCACTAACACAACCCAGCATTGCGGGATCTCATCCAATGGTTCAATTTTTTCGCCACGTCCAGTTGCAAAAGCCGAACCGCCATAAACACAATAAGGCACATCCGAACCGATTTCAGCGCCTAAAACAGCTAATTCTTCGAGCGTTAAGCCCAGATCCCATAGTTGATTTAAACCTCTTAACGTCGCTGCTGCATCACTGCTGCCGCCAGCTAATCCTGCTGCGATCGGGATTTTCTTTTCAATCACGATGTCCACACCCAATTGAATGCCAAACGTTTCTTTGATCAGCAACGCTGCTTTATACGCATGGTTTCTTTGATCCAATGGAAGAAACCCATTATTTGAACGGATGCTGATTTGGTTATCAGCTATCGTTTTCAATGTCACACGATCCGCTAAATCGATTGAAGTCATCACCATTTCAAGTTCATGATAACCATCTTCGCGTTTCTGCAATACATCCAAGCTTAAATTAATTTTAGCCGGGGCTTTTTCAATTACTTCCATACTGGTCTCTGCACTCCTTTCATTTTTTTCATTGTCTCTAGTATGTAGAACATACTAGCTTAAAAAAAATGATTTGCAAAGAACGAATAGGAGAATTTAACGGAACTGTTAGAAAAAACGGTCACATTCAGCTGATTTTATAGTAAAATCCTCTTTTAAAGCAAAAAAAAAACGAGCTCATTTCAGCTCGTGGTCTTACGATTAAGCATATTGTAGACTTTCTTCGTCTAGAAATTGGATTTCTACTGATTGAGTCAAAACATCTGTATAACTATAAGAAACACGTTCAAAAGCATTTTCATCTTGGTCTAACTCCACAACAAAAACAGATGGATACGTTTCGGTCAAAATGCCTTTACGTTCTGTTTTTCTCTTGCGACCAACTTGTGCGGTCAACATAATCTTTTTACCTAACTTATGATCTAAACCTTCTTTAATACTAGCTAATGTAATTGGCATCAGATTCACCTCACTAATCTAATGCTATTATAACATACTTTTACAAAACGGACAAGTATATCATATGGAAAACTTAGACGCAACCAATAATTCTCTAATAATAAAAACCAGTAATCCCTTGGCAATACAAAGGTTTACTGGCAAACTCAACTTTATTCTTAATGTTAATTTAATACTTTCAAACAAATTCCGTCTGCTAGTTTTCCGAATTCTGTCAGGCTTAATGTTTCGCCGCGGCGTTTCGGATCTATTCCGGCATAGTCTAATGCTTGAATCAACTTCTCTTTCATCGCTTCTTCTTTGCCGTACTTTCCTAGCAAATTATTCCACAACGTTTTTCTGCGTTGCACAAAAGCTGCTCGAGTCAATTCAAAAAACACTTTTTCATCCATTACTTCTACGCTTGGTGTCGTTCTGCGCGTCAATTTGATAATGGCTGAATCCACATTGGGCTGGGGCATAAATACCGTTTTCGGAACAATAAAGGCGATCTCCGCATCCATATGGTATTGAACGGCAATCGTCAGCGATCCATAAGCTTTGCTGCCAGGAGCGGCTGTAATGCGTTCTGCAACTTCTTTTTGCATCATGATCACTAAAGCATCAATGCGCACCACCGACTCCAAAAAGTACATCACAATGGGCGTCGTAATGTAATAAGGCAAGTTCGCTACAACCATCAACGGTTCTGCAAGATCCACTTTTTCAGTTAGCACTTCTTTCAAGTTTGCTTGCAAAACATCTTGGTGAATAATCGATACATTGTCATAAGGACTCAAAGTATCGGCTAAAACCGGCAAAAGGCGATCATCGATTTCAAAAGCAATGACTTCTTTGCTGGCTCTCGCTAAATGTTCCGTTAATGCTCCGATCCCGGGGCCTACTTCAACCACATTTGTCTCTTTGTTTAAACCAGCTGCTTCCACGATATTAGAAAGAATGTTGGTATCAATGATAAAATTTTGTCCTAAGCTTTTCTTTACTGAAAAACCATATTTCTTTAAAATTTCCTTGGTTCTTATAGGTGTTGCAATATCTTTATGATTTGTCATGTTCTTCCTCCAAAATTTGCTGCATCGCTTGAATCACTTCTTCAGGAGAGATTTGGAACATTTGCAGTCTCTTTTGAAGTTGCTTTCCATTCGTATATCCAATATTAAGGCGTTCGCCTAACTTTTCGCGTCTTTTTTTTGCAAATGCTCCCATAATCAACCCCGCATCTATCAACAATTCACGGGAAATCAATGATTCTTGTTCTAAGGTCTCTGTATAACTTTTTGCTAAAGCTGCACGAATGGCTTCAGGCGAAGCGTGTTCGATCCCTAAACTTCCTGAGCCTTTCGGCTTTGCTTCATCGATCGTCAAAAAAGCATGCTTTACACCGGGAACAGCTCGAGAAATTGTCTTACGGATTTTTTCACCCGGAAAATCTGGATCGGTAAAAACAATGACTCCTCTGGTTGCTTGTGCTTTGGCAATCAACTGCAGTGTTTCTTCGTTAATGGCAGAACCGTTTGTTTCAATCGTATCTGCTTCAAGCGACTCATGGATCCGGCGAGTGTCATCCCGTCCTTCGACGACAATGATTTCTTTTACTTTTTCCATTCATCTAACCTAAACAAACGGTTGGCATTTTTCATCGTTTGTTCTGCTACTTCAGTATAAGAACAGTTTCTTAACTTCGCTATTTCTTCAGCTACGTATTTAACGTACGCCGGTTCATTGCGTTTGCCTCTAAAAGGTACAGGTGCTAAATAAGGCGCATCGGTTTCAATCAGCAACTTATCAAACGGAACCGCCTTTGCTACTTCTTTGGGTTCTTTCGCATTTTTAAACGTAACCACTCCGCTTAAAGAAATGTGCATTCCCAAGTCTAAGAAACGTTCCATCCATTGAGTGTCTCCGCTAAAACTATGCATGATGCCGCCAATATCTTCAACGTGTTCTTCTTTCAACAATTTATACGTATCTTCAATAGCATCCCGCATGTGAATGCTGACAGGCAATTTTAGTTCTTTAGCGATCCGCAATTGCCGTCTGAAAGCTTCTTTTTGGCTGTCTTTAGGTGAGGTATCCCAATGATAATCCAAACCCATTTCTCCCATAGCGACCACTTTTGGCAACTGCAATTGGTAATACAGCTGCTCTTCAATGGCATCTGTGTAAAGGTAGCTTTCGGTTGGGTGCCAGCCGATGATGCTGTAAATGTCTTTATACTCTTGGCTTAACTGTAAGGATTTTTCTATCGTAAGCGTATCGAAACCAACGACAGCCATCCGAGCAACATCATGTGCTACGGCATTTTTGATGGTTTCTAGAACATCTTCGTCAAATTCTGCTGCATTTAAATGCGTGTGTGTATCAAATAACATACTCTCATCCTTTATTTTTAGTCTCTTTCCTCATAATAAAGCTGCACCGCTTTGTGACTATGGTAAATACCCTGCTAAATGCGTTCAGCAGGGTATTTTTTTAGCTAGTCAAGGTCAGCAGTTTCAGTTAAGCAACTTCTGATCCGTTCGGTGCTTCCATTGGAGCTTCGATCAATTGCAATTGACCATCTTTTTCAGCAGATAAAATCATTCCTTGGCTGATTTCGCCGCGCATCTTACGCGGTTTTAAGTTAGCCACAATAACAACTTTTTTGCCGATCAATTCTTCGGGGTTAGGGTACCATTCAGCGATTCCAGAAAGAATTTGTCGATGCCCTTCATCGCCAACGTCTAAACGAAATTTCAACAGTTTATCCGCTCCCTCAACTTTTCCGCAGTCGATTACTTCTGCCACTTTTAATTCCACTTTATCAAAATCTTCGTATTTGATTTGCTTTTCTTTAACAGAAACCAGTTTTGTTTCCGTTGGGTCCCATTCTGCCGGAATTTCTTCCTCTTCAGAAAGAGTGCTGGCTCCGCCGTCCATTTGCTCTTTAATATAAGCTACTTCAGCTTCTATGTCTAAACGTGGGAAAATCGGCGTTCCTTTAGCGACTACTTTCGCGTCAGCCGGGAAATGGCCAAACTGAACGGCAGTCCAGTCCTTAGCTGCTTCAGTTTCAACACCTAATTGTGCGAACATTTCTTTCGGTGCATGTGTTAAGAAAGGTTGCAGTAAAATTGCAGCAACACGCAAGCTTTCGGCTAAATGAGCCATGACGCTCGCCAATTCTGCTTTCTTGCTTTCTTCTTTAGCCAACTTCCAAGGCTCTGTTTCATCGATATATTTATTCGCACGTGAAATCAGCACCCAAACATCGCTCAAAGCATTGCTGAACTGCATATTTTCCATTTCTGTTTGGTAATCTAAAATCGTTTTTTCTGCTGTAGCTTTCAGCTCTCCGTCAAAAGCTGTTACGTCTCCTGCGTAGGCAGGAATCGTTCCATCAAAGTATTTATTGATCATGGCAATAGTCCGGTTCAGTAAATTACCTAAATCATTCGCTAAGTCGTAATTGACCCGAGAAACAAAATCTTCTGGTGTAAAGACACCGTCACTGCCAAATGAAACTTCACGCATCAAATAATACCGTAATGCGTCTAAGCCATAGCGTTCCACTAACATTTCTGGATAAACAACGTTGCCTTTTGATTTAGACATTTTCCCGTCTTTCATCAATAACCAACCATGGCCGAAGATTTTTTTCGGTAACGGCAAATCCAATGCCATTAACATAATTGGCCAATAAATGGTGTGGAAACGCACGATTTCTTTTCCAACCATGTGAACATCTGCTGGCCAGAATTTATTAAATAAGCTCGGGTCATCTGTTCCATACCCTAATGCGGTAATATAGTTAGCCAATGCATCGATCCAGACATAAATAACGTGTTTGGGATTGCTTGGCACGTTGATTCCCCAAGAAAAAGTTGTCCGCGAAACAGCTAAATCTTCTAAGCCGGGCTTGATAAAGTTATTGATCATTTCATTTTTACGTGATTCTGGTTGAATAAAATCAGGATGCTCATTGTAGTAAGCCAATAAACGATCCGCATACTTACTCATTCTAAAGAAATAAGATTCTTCTTTGATCAGTTCTACTGGATGACCGCTGTCAGGAGATTTCCCGCCAATCACGTTGCCTTCTGCATCGTGTTGCACATCTACTAATTGTGTTTCTGTGTAGAATGTTTCGTCTGGAACAGAATACCAGCCTTCATACTCATCCAAATAGATATCGCCTTGTGCTAAGAAACGCTCAAAAATATCGGCTACGACTTTTTCGTGGACAGGATCGGTCGTCCGAATAAATTTATCATTGCTGATTTCAAGCAAGTTCCATAAATTCTGCATTCCTTCAGCCATATCATCAACGTATTGCTGCGGCGTTATATTTAGTTCCGCTGCTTTATTTTCAATTTTTTGACCGTGTTCATCGCTTCCAGTAAGGTAAAAAACGTCAAAATCCTGCATTCTTTTGTACCGCGCCATCACATCACAAGCAATGGTTGAATAGGCATTTCCAATATGCAGTTTGCCGCTCGGATAATAAATTGGTGTTGTAATATAAAATGTTTTTCTCTCAGTCACTTAAAGTGCCTCCTTGGTTCATTTAATGAAATGTTCTCAATTTTTTAATACAAGTGCAGTTTCTTCAACAAAAACAGACGCATTTCATGAGCGTTACGTTTTTTTGTTCAACTAACGCCGCTTGTTCTTGATATTTCTGGTTTACGCTCTAAAACTATTCTCAAATAGTATACCATAGAACGGTAGAAGAATAAGGATTTTCCTTGGTATTTCTATTGCCTTTTGCAACTTTTAACGTGCTGTCCTTTAAGGCAATACCTTCAATTGCTGGAGCCCTTTTAAGATGCCGTCGTTTTCGGGAGAAACTGTAATGAAGTCAGCGATTTCACATACTTCTCTTCGTCCGCTTTCCATAGCCACTCCTATTCCGACTGTTTGCAGCATTTCAATATCGTTTAAACCGTCGCCAAAAGCTATTGTTTCTTGAAGCGAGATACCTAAGTGTTCTGTCATTTTTTGAATTCCGACAGCTTTAGAATGATTTTTTGTAATGACGTCTACCGAATAAGGATTCCACCTGGTAAAATGACAATCAGGAAATTCTTCCCGATAATAAGCATCAAACTTTTCTGAAGCATGTAAAATACATTGGTAAATAGGACGGTTCTCATAATATTCCGGTAAGACGGGTTTTTTGGTTTTAAAAGCTCCCATAAAATGACTGATGGCTGCCACAACTAATTTGGGCGGTGCAATCGGTGATTTTTGAATCAACCGTTTCAACAAACCTTGCTGGCCTAAAGTGGTCAAAGAGTTGCCTAAAATCTCTTCGCTTCCGCTAAAAGCAATGCCTTGTTGGTAAACTTCAGCTGCTTTAGCTAATCGTTCAATGGAATCACTCGACATGGGGTTGCGGTAAATCACTTCATTTTCATAAACGACGTATTGCCCATTCATAGTAATGTAGGACTGGATATTCAATTCTTCCAAAATAGCATCAATTCTAAAAGGAGGCCTGCCGGTTGCGATAACCGGAATAATGCCGTTGTCTTTTAAGTCTTGAATAGCTTGCTTAGCGGTTTCTGGAATTTTCTTTCTCGCTGTTAGTAATGTCCCGTCTATATCAAAAAAGACCATTTTATGCATTTGGCTGCTCCTTTAGCATTTTTCTTTTCCCGATTTAATAATCCAATTTTACACCGTTTCTAGGAGCAACTGCAAGAGCCCTTTCATTCTTGATTTAAAAAGAAAATGTTTCCCGTGAAACATTTCGAGTGTTTTTTGTTGTGTTAAGAGCTTTTTTTTCAATCTTATCTAGAAATACGGTACACTAAGAGTACCATCTTTTCCCTATGAAAGGAGATTGAACAAGATGATCACGATTGGTTTAACCGGGTGGAACGACCACGAATTATTAATTACTCATAAAAAAAGAAACTTAGAAGATTATGCCTCGCATTTTCCATTTGTGGAATTAGACACTAGTTTTTATGCTATTCCTCCAACAAAAAATATTTTGAGTTGGATCGACAGGACGCCTGATGCCTTTCAGTTCTTGCCAAAAGCTTTTCAAGCCATGACCCAACACAAAGAATGGCTTGATTTTTTTCCATCTGAAGAAGCGATGTTTCAACACTATCTTGCAGCCTTCGCACCGATGATCGAAGCAAATAAAATCAAAGCTTTTTTGTTTCAATTTCCGCCATTTTTTCATTATTCAGAAGAGCACTTAACTTATTTAAGAAAAATCCGGCACTGGATGGGCGAACTGCCAGTGGCTATCGAATTTCGGCACGCTAGTTGGTATAGCGGAGAAAACCAGCCACTCACGTTGACATTCTTGGAGCAGCAGAACTTTATCCATGCAGTAATCGATCAACCTCAAACGCCCGGGAATAGTGTGCCAATGATAGCGACTGGAACGAATCCCGAACTTACCGTATTGCGTTTACACGGACGCAACTACGAAGGCTGGTTGAATGCTAGCGGCCCAAATTGGCGGGAAAAACGAACATTTTACGATTACAGCCAAGCAGAACTAGCCAGTTTTATTCCTATCATCCGTTCATTGGAAAAAGACTCTAAAGAAGTCGCTGTTATCTTTAATAATAATTCCGGAGGTCATGCTGCTGCCAACGCTAAATACTTACAAAAAATACTTGGCTTAACGTTTGATCAGCTTGGCCCTCAACAACTGGGCTTAGATTTATTCAACGACTTTTAAAAATAATAAAAAACGACTGAGACAAAGCACTAATCTAGCTTTATCTCAGTCGTTTTAACTGTCCTTCATACTATTTTCGTTTTAAAACAATTCCTTAGCTAACAAGCGATAAACATCTAGTCGTTTTTCTTGTGAATGCGGAATACTGCAAATCATTGCTTCGTCAAAGCCATAATGGGCTTGTTCCTCTTGCAAGAATGTTGCTATCTCTTTAGCCTCTCCCACTAAATGCAGTTTTCGATTTTCTTTGATAGCCATTCGGTCCATTTCTGTTAGAGGATAATCCTGTGCTTCTTCAGGGGTCAACAGTTGTCCCATCCGACCTTGCGTTAACCATAAACGCGCAATGTCTTGCGGTAAAGCTTCGAATTCAGCTTCTTCTTTTGTTTCAGCTGTTGTGACGAGGTAAGCTACATTGATCTCGGGCTTTTCCATAAAAGCAGAAGGCTGAAAATTAGTTTTATAGTGATCAAAAATATCTTTCGTCATCCCGCCCATAAAAAATTGCGCAAAAGAATAACCCACACCCATACGAGCTGCTTTTAATGCACTGCTTCCGCTTGAGCCTAAAAGCCAGGCTTCTGGCAAAGCAATCTGAGCCGGTGTCGCAATCGTTTTACTGTACAAACGGTCTTCTGGAACTTCATCATTGATCAGTTTCAAAGCTGTATCAAACTTTTCATACATATTGTCCAGCATAGGCTGCCGTCCCTCAGACAAAGCATACATCGCATTGGTGTCGCCGCCTGGCGCTCGGCCTACCCCAAAATCAATTCGTCCTGGCGATAGTGCGCTTAGCGTTTTAAAGACTTCTGCCAGTTTTAAAGGAGAATAATGCATCATCATGACGCCTCCGGTACCGATTCGAATATTTTTTGTTTTTGCGGCTAAATGAGCGGCCGTAACTTCCGGTGCTGAACTAGCATACCCATTTGTCCCATGGTGTTCAGCCATCCATAAACGTTGATAGCCTAGTTCATCTGCTACGATTGCTAATTCTTCTGCTTTTTTTAAAGCATCTGCAGCCGTATTTCCTTTAGTGATTGGTGCTTGATCTAATACACTTAATCTCACGTACTACTCATCCTTTCCATCGTATCCGTTTATCTTATCTCTCCAAGTATATCAGTTCATCTAAAGAATAGCACTGGATTGGTTTGGTTTAAATCAGAGACTGTTCTAAGCATAAAACACCTCTCCTCGCTTTATTTTGACTATACTAGAGATAAAGTAGCTTTACTTTAAAATGTTAGGGGAGGATACAGAATGATACGCGGAATCGATCACATTGGGGTAACCGTTCCTGATATGGAACAAGCAACAAATTTTTTTAAAGAAGCTTTTGCTGCTAAGGTTATTTACGATAATTTATCAGCAGAAGATGAACCGAAATCAGGCAAACAAGTAGAAAAAAATCTCGGGCTCAAACCTGGAACAAAAGAAATGCGCATTCGGATGCTGGCGGTCGGAAACAGTGCCAACATTGAACTGTTCCAGTTTGCCAATGTTGCGCAGCAACAACCAGTCATTGCTTCAGATTATGGCTTACAACATGTGGCTTTTTATGTGGACGACATCGATAAAGCAACTGAACGATTCACTGACGCAGGCGGAAAACTATTGTCCAAACCAAATGATTTATCTTCTTCTGCCGAAAGCGGTTCTGGAAACCAATTTGTGTATGGTCAAGCTCCTTGGGGTATGTTGATTGAAATGATCAGCTATCCAGCAGGAATAAATTATCCGGCTGACAGCCAAGCTAAACGATGGACACCACCTAAATAACGCTTTAAGCAGTCAGCAAAATCCATTGAATGACAGGTTGAGTTTTTAACTATTAATTGGTGTATGTAAATAAACAGGTTTGTCTATTTGAGTTTCTTGGTATCTCAAAACTATTTGATCCGCTTTTAAGCTCTATTTTTCTGGTACACTATGTTGATTTGCCAATTGACAAACCCTTGCTTGTTAACTATACTAAAAGCAATCTCATACTAAACATTACAATGAACGAGCACAGTAGTAAAAGATCTCTGTTGATAGAAAGCTAGTGGCTGATGAAAACTAGTACAAGTCTTTTTACGAATTACACTCTGGAGTAACTTGATTAATCTCAAGCGTCTTACTGGCGTTAACAGTCAATGAGTGGTCAACAAATTTTGCACTGAAATTTGTCGGCAAATTGGGTGGTAACACGAAAAATTTCGTCCCGATGAAAAGGTCTAACCTTTTCATCGGGTTTTTTTGTCTAAAAATATGTATTAAGGAGCTTAAAAAAATGAATATTATTGATGAATTAACTTGGCGCGACGCCATCAACCAACAAACTGACGAAGAGGGGCTGCGCAAACTTATCGCTGAAAAACAAATTGGCGTCTACTGCGGTATTGACCCAACAGGCAGCATGCATATAGGACATTTGATTCCTTTTATGATTTTAAAACGATTCCAATTAGCTGGTCACCGCCCCGTTATCGTTATTGGTGGAGCAACTGGTTCAATTGGCGATCCGAGCGGAAAGTCAGAAGAACGAGTTTTACAAACAAAAGAACAAGTTCAAAAGAATGCTGACAAATTAACTTCTCAGATGGAAAGATTGTTTGATGCCGGTAAAAATGAAAAATCTATTCGTTTAGTCAACAACTTAGAATGGACTAAAGACTTAACTTTATTGGATTTTTTACGCAATATCGGAAAAAGTTTTAACGTCAACACCATGTTAGCTAAGGATATCGTTGCCAGTCGATTAGAAACCGGAATTTCTTTTACGGAATTTACGTATCAAATTCTGCAATCTATGGATTATTTGCACTTGTACCAACATGAAGACGTCCAATTACAAATTGGCGGAGCCGATCAATGGGGCAATATTACAGCCGGCCTAGAGTTTATTCGCAAGCAAGCAGGTTCTGAAGCCCAAGCCTTTGGTTTAACGATTCCACTGATGCTAAAAGCTGACGGTACCAAATTCGGCAAGACTGCTGGCGGCGCTGTTTGGTTAGATCCTGAAGAAACAACGCCTTATGAGTTTTATCAATTCTGGTTGAATCAAGACGATCGCGATGTCGTTAAATACTTAAAATACTTCACTTTCTTAACCGAAAATGAAATCGGCGAATTGGCTGAAAAAGTTGAAACCGAACCGCATAAACGTGAAGCTCAAAAAACATTGGCTCGCGAAATGACGTTGTTTGTTCATGGCGAACAAGCTTTAGAAGATGCAGAAAAAATTACTGCTGCACTTTTTTCTGGTGATGTAAAAAGTTTAACGGCTCGTCAAATCGAAGAAGGATTCAAAAATATGCCGACTTTCGAAGCTCTTAAAGAAGAACGCAACATTGTTGAATGGTTGGTAGATGTGGTCGGTATCGAACCTTCTAGACGCCAAGCACGTGAAGACATCACTAACGGCGCCCTTTCAATGAATGGGGAAAAAGTAACCGATGTCGATGCTGTCGTAACTCCTGGAAATTCTTTTGACGGACGATTTATTTTGATCCGCCGAGGAAAGAAAAAATATTTCTTAGTAAAATTGGTATAAAGCTAAAGGACTTTCTCTAACAGGTTCAGCAGCAGAAACGCTCTTTGTTTCTGCTGCTTTTCTATCCATTAAAACAATTAAGGAGGATTTATATGACCCAACTTAAACAAGCTACTACTCAAGAAGACGCTGATTTGATCGCTCAACTCGCAAAAGAAATTTGGGAAGAGCACTATACAGCGATTTTAGGCGAAGAACAAGTCGCTTATATGCTGACTCATTTGCAATCCGCAGCCGCTATTCACCAAGAAATACTGGATGGCAAAGCTTATTTCTTAGTTGAAAGCCATCAAACAGCCATCGGCTATCTTTCATATGCCTTGTCAGCAGAGCAGCTTTTTCTGAGCAAACTTTATTTAAAAAGCAGCAGCCGCGGCAATGGAATCGGAAAAGAGCTTATTGAAAAGCTAAAAAACACAGCAAATGAAGCAAATAAAAAGACGGTGTTTTTGACGGTCAATAAATTCAATCACCCTACTATCGCTGTTTATAAAAAATTAGGCTTTAAGATCATTGAGGAGCAAGTAGCGGATATCGGTCATGGTTATGTCATGGATGATTACATTATGGAATATCGCCTGCCATAAAAACAATACTGTCTTTTAAACCGTTCGCTTTAGCAATTAACGGCTTTTGTCCGGCTTTCTTTTTGTCTCTCCATTCAATATTTAGACTTGTGATGCTAAACTGAATTCATTACAGAATTAAGAAATGAGGCTCTATACTATGTTTAACCGAAAAGAAGACGGATTGGCTCTTGCAAAAAAACTTCATCAAAAAGATGTTTCTCCACAAGAGTTGATTGAAACAGCCTTCAAAAAAATCGAAGCACAAAATCCTATTTTAAATGCTGTTACCCATACGCGTAAAGAAAAAGCGCTGAAAGAAGCTGCAGAACGAGATTTTTCCAGTACATTATTTGGCGGACAGCCCATCCTTATCAAAGGCATCGGACAAGATCAAATAGACGAACCAAGCACCTCAGGTTCTCGTTTGCTACAGAACAACCGTTCTAAACAAACCAGTCACTTTGTTCGAGCGTTAGAAAAAGCCGGTTTTGTTGTGATCGGCCAAACCAATACACCAGAATTTGCTTTTAAAAACATTACGGATCCGACACTCTACGGGCCATCCCGCAATCCTTGGAATACAGCCTATTCGCCAGGCGGTTCTAGTGGCGGAGCAGCCGCTAGCGTGGTTGCTGATTTAGTGCCCATTGCTAGTGCTAGCGACGGCGGCGGCTCCATTCGGATCCCGGCTTCTTTTACCGGTTTAGTAGGATTGAAACCGACTCGTGGACGAACACCGATCGGACCTGGAGTTGGACGTGGCTGGCAAGGAGCTTCCATTTCCTTTGCTTTAACCAAAACCATTCGCGATACAGCTGCCATGATGGATGCTTTACAAACCGTCCAGCAAAGCGCTGCTTTTCAAACCCCGCTTTTTGAACGCGGCTATTTGAATGCATTAGCTGATTCTGAACCGAAAAAGTTTCGCGTAGCTTATTCACTGGTATCGCCCGTTCACGGACCGGTCAGCGATGAAGCAAAAGCAGCGGTTTTAAAAACCGTTCGTTGGCTCGAACAAAACGGCCATCAAGTGGTTGAAGAAAAACCAGCCATTGACGGAGTCTCTTTGATGGAAAGTTACTACATCATGAATTCAGGCGAAACAGCTGCTATGTTTGCCAACATTGAAAAAGGTCTGCAGCGTCCCGTTACGAAATCAGACATGGAACTGATGACTTGGGTTTTATTCAATGCCGGACAATCTATTTCAGCGAGCACTTATTCCAATAGCATCGCTGCTTGGGATACGGCTGCAGAAGTTATGGCTGATTTCCATCAAACTTATGACTTGTATCTGACTCCTGCAACAGCTGATGTTGCTCCGCGTGTCGATGCTAAACTTCAAACGGATGAACAGTTTGAACGAATGCATCATGTTACGGAAATGAATGCAAAAGACCAGCAAAAAATTGTCTGGGATATGTTTGCTGCAAGTTTAGACATTACACCTTTCACTCAACAAGCCAACTTAACGGGACAACCTGCTATCAGCTTGCCGGTTCATTTATCTGCTAACTCCGGACTGCCGATCGGCGTTCAGTTTACTGCCCCTAAAGGCAACGAAGATTGGCTGCTGGCTATTGGCCAAGAAATGGAACAAGATGGTTTATTCACCTAAATTGATAAAGAGAGGATGAAACAAAAGTCTCATCCTCATTTGCATATCCAAATGTTTATTCTAGAACGTGTTCCAAAAAGCAGACCCGACGTCCACTTCACGAATAATGCTCGATGGTCTGTGACCATACTGCGCTTATTCGTTCCAGTGATTCGGGTCTAAACGCTTTTTGTCTCACTCCCTCTTTATTCGTTAAACATCTTTACGTTAAGGCTCTAACAGAACCGTACTTTAGTGAGATGATTTCTTATTTGATGTGGTTCAGTTCATTGGTACGTGTATCAATTCTTGTTTTATATCCATTATAAATGGCTATCTCCAGAAACAGGTAGTCAAAGCTAGGTAAGTTTGTTACAATTTCACTTATGTAACCGTTTTATAGTTTGCTAATTAAAGTTCGCAGCAGAAATCAAGCCTTAGTATAACTCGGCTGAAACTTGAGTCCATAAACCTATCTATTAAAAATTTTAATTAAAAGGGGATTACTATAATGAGTGGCTACAACGCAGTACTAGCAAGAAATACAGAAAATGCACCAAAAAGTTCTCTATCTACACAAACGGTAGCTTTTTCTCATTACAATCATCTTTCAGCTCAATTACCTATCGATTCAACATCTGGTAAAATGGTAGCTGGTGGTGTAAAAGAGCAAGCTGAACAGTGCTTAAAAAATATCAAAACCATTGTAGAAAGTGTCGACCATGTTATGGACGATGTAGTAAAAGTAACTATCTTCCTTAAAAACATTGCAGATAGTAATGCTGTAGACGAAGTTTATGCGACATTCTTCCCAAGCGGTATTCCTGCACGGACAACAGTTGCATATTCAGCTTTGCCTATGGATGCTTTGGTGCAATTGATGTAGTTGTGTCAAATACTGAAGGAACACCTCCAGTAGCATAACAGGCCTTTATTTGTAACTACAGGAACTATCAAAGTTACTGGTTAATGCCGCCGATGAATCCGAAAACACATATCTTAATCATAAAAAGGGCAGTCTCAAATAAACATTGAGACTGCTTTCGTTTTTTAACAGCGTAGATGAAAAAGTATCGAGATTTCAGCTGGTTAGGCCAGAAACTTTGACACAAAGAAAGTAACTGACTTCGTTTGTTCAATCTCATCTAGTTTCTTTGTGTAATTTAAATTTATAGACAAACGCGCTCTTTTTCTAAGACCGTTTGTCTATTTCTATATTTTCGGGACAAACTCATCTCTTTTTTATCTTAGTTCGTCTCGGATTCACACTTTCAGGACAACTTTACCGCTTTTTAGTGCTAATGTAAAAATACAAAATGTATCTTTGTTGAATAAAAAAATCCGCTGTGTTTTCAGCGGACTTTCTCTTTTTTTATCTGTTTTAAAGTTGCGTGAAGGCTTTCTCGATAGGCGTTTCGCCGGAAACCAGATCAAACTCTTGATTTTCTGCTTTTTTATTATCCAGACTGGCAACCACTACTTTTGCTACATCTTCTCGTGGGATCGAACCTGGTGTGACGTGTTCAGCTAGATTGACTTTGCCAGTTCCTGCTTCGTTTTTCAACGCTCCAGGGCGAATGATCGTGTACGTTAAGTCCATTTGTTTTAAGATTTGGTCTGCATACCGTTTCACTGCATAATATGGTTTCATCCCTTCAGCCCATTTTTCTCTCGTATTTGAAAGAATGGAACTGACCATCACAAAACGGCTGACGCCTGCTTGTTCAGCAGCCTCCATTGTTTTAACGGCTCCATCTAAGTCAATCAGGATGGTTTTATCGTAACCTGTTGCTCCGCCTGACCCAGCGGAGAAAACTACGGCATCGATTCCTTCCATAGCTGCTGCAAGGGAATCAACGGATCCTTCTAAGTCTCCTAAATAAGTGTCGATTCCTTTAGCAGAAAAGTTATCTGCTTGTTCTTGTTTACGAACCAAAGCCCGTACGGCATGTTCTTGGCTTTCCTGCAGTAAATCGACCACTTTTTCCCCAATCTGTCCATTTGCTCCAACGACTAGTACTTTCATGTGCACTTTGTCTCCTTCCATTCTTGTTGCTTACTTAAGCCTACTAAAGAACATCAGTAAAACCAAATCTTATGATCAATGTAAAAATTATTCAATACCAAAATAACCACAAACAACTTCCCCTACTGCTTTTGCTGCAACACTGATCGCTTCCTCATCTATATCAAATTTAGGATGATGATTGTCATAAACAACGTTGTTTACAATGCCTTTTGGCCGACAGCCAATATAGAAAAAACAACCCGGTATTTTTTGTGTGTAATAAGCAAAATCTTCGTTACCAGTCAGCATCGGAGATTCAACGACATCAGTCAAGTAGTCTCCAATACCAGTCGTTAAGTAATCAACTACGCTGCTGGTCAACTCAGGGTCATTGTAGACAGGCGGACACCCTTCAAACAAAGTCAATGTTGTTTGAACGCCGAATAATTCTTCTAATCCGTTTACTAACTGATGCAATTCTTTGCTCAGTACCTCGAATAAACCTGTCGTCATATAACGCATATCGCCTTCAAGCGTAACGGCATCGTTGATCACATTGAAAGACCCTTTTCCATCAAATGATCCAACAGTGATCGCTCCTGCTTCGAAAGGATTGACACGCCGGCTGAGAATCGTTTGGAGCGTAGTCACAAAATAGGCTCCTGCAACAATGGCGTCGTTGGCTTTATGCGGTGACGAACCATGACCGCCAACTCCTTGGATAATCAATTTGAATTGTGTGCCGCCAGCCATGGCTGCTCCGCTTCGATAAGCGACTTCTCCCGCCGGACGGTCAGGAAAAACATGGATACCAATGATGTGGTCCACGTCTGCTAAAGCTTCCGTTTCCATAATGAATTTAGCACCGCCTGGTGGAGCTTCTTCCCCATGTTGGTGAATGACCTTTATAGTTCCGGGAATCTCTGCCTTTAATTCAATCAAGCAATCCGCCAAGACCATCAAATAAGCCGTATGTGCATCGTGTCCGCAAGCGTGCATGACTCCTGGAGACGTTGAGGCAAATGGTAAGCCTGTTTCTTCTTCAATCGGCAGTGCATCAAAATCTGCCCGCAAAGCTAACGTATCGCCAGAGGATGCATCGTTAATGGTGACAATAACAGCATTTCCACCAACGTCTGTTTGAACATCAACAGCTTTTCTTTGATAAAAATCGGCAATATACGCTGCTGTCTTTTCTTCGTGATAAGACAATTCAGGATGTGCATGCAAATGTCTGCGAATCGCAATCATTTCTTCTTTGCGCGCTTCTAACATCGTCATCAGTTTTTCTCTCATGTGAACTCCTCCGCCCAGTTTTCACCACAATTTTTTCTTCTTTTTATTCACTATAGCATATTTTCGATAAAGCGTTTTCTGTTTGTTTTACTGTTCCATTTAATAGTGCAAAAAAGACTACAGGGTCAGGCTCAGTTTAAATACCGAAATAACCGCAAACAATTTCGCCAACCGATTTAGCTGCGACAATTAAGCAATCCTCATCAATCGTAAATTTAGGATGGTGGTTGAAATAAGCTTCTTCAATGCCTTTTGGTTCGCAGCCAATATAGAAGAAACTACCAGGGATCTTTTCAAGATAGTAAGCAAAGTCTTCAGAACCTGATAACAATTCACTTTCAGAAATGCGCGTTAAGTAGTCCCCTTTGCCTTTTTCCAAGTAGCTGATCGCTTGTTCAGTAACTGCTGGATCATTGCAAAGCGGAGGATAGTCAGCTGTATACGTTAATTCAGAAGTTACTCCGAACAGTGTTTCAATTCCTTTAACGATTTTTTTTATTTCCCGCTCAAGCATCTCTTGAGTTTCATCTGTCATATACCGAACATCGCCTTCAAGTTCCACGCTGTCTTTAATCACGTTAAATGTTCCTTTTCCATCAAATGAGCCAATCGTTACAACTCCTATATCAAAAGGGTTTAAGCGACGGCTGATCACTGTCTGAACCGCTGTTACAAAGTGTGAAGCAGCAACAATGGCATCATTAGCCTTATGCGGCGATGAACCATGACCGCCCACACCTTGAATCTTTAATTTGAAATACGTTCTGCCGGCCATCGCAAATCCGCTGCGGTATGAAATTTCACCAGCAGGTTTGTTTGGAAAAATATGGATGCCAAAAATTGTGCCAACGTCATCCAAAATTCCTGTTGCTAAAATGCTTTTTGCACCGCCTGGAGGCTTTTCTTCAGCATGTTGATGAATGATTTTGATCGTTCCTGGAATCTCGTCCTGCAATTGGATCAAGCAGTCCGCTAAAACCAATAGATAAGCAGTATGAGCATCATGGCCGCAAGCATGCATCACTCCTTGATTTTCCGATTTAAAAGGAACATCGGCTTCTTCAGTAATCGGCAAAGCATCAAAATCTCCTCGTAAAGCGATTGTCTTCCCTGGTTTTCCACCTTTGATAGTCACTACAACCGCATGGCCATTTCCGACTTCCGTTTGAACAAGGGCTTTTTTTCCTTCATACCATTTAGCTATATAAGCCGCTGTTTCGCTTTCTTGAAACGACAGTTCTGGATGAGCATGCAAATACCGTCTGATCTCAATCATTTCATCTTGGCGTTCTTCTAATAAAGCCATTAACTTTTCTCTCAAACGAAACGTCCTCTCTTCTTTTTGATTTTCTAAATTATACCGCATATATCGATATTACTGAAATAATAAAAAAGCACGCCAACAGACTGTCACAGTCAATTGACGCACTTCTTCATAAAGAGAAATATTCTTTTAAAATTGATTTATTCTATAGTTTAGCTTGCCATTTATTGGCCCAAACATTTTCATTTAGAGTTCCTTTAAATTCGGATTTCCCTTCAAGTTTATCAATCAATTGTTTGATATTTTCATCGTTATCATGGTATGTATTGATATATGTTTTTACCATTGTTGCATCATGCAGATGAGTTGTGAAATTCAATGAAGCAAAGACTGTTGGCACTTCGTATACGAACCAAGGAACTTCGTTAGACATTGCTGTTTTCCATTGAATGCGGTAGTTATTTTGAGCACCGTAACCAATGACACCAGCAATTTCTAGAGCTAAGTCGACCTCATTACGATAGTCCAATGTTTTGCCTTTAACACGTGTCGAACCATCGTTTAACGTTACTTTATAGCCGCGGCTTTCTAGTTCTTCCGTGATCGCTTGAGCAACATCAGATCCGGCTTCGTAAATTCCGCCTTTTTCGCTGATTTGCATCAAACTAAGAGTATCATAATTTGAAAGGGTTTCAAGTATTGTAAGAGCTCGATCAATAGTCTGAACTCTAACTGGTGAATTTGCCTTTAGGTCCAATGTTGGTTCGCGAATCGACATAAGTTCCAACCCCAGCATCTGTAACTGCATCGACGAATTTCGTAACTAGAAAAATCATTCCGCCCCAATAAGGAGAAATTCCTAAAACATCTGTATAAAATTTTAGTAAATACATTTATGCCATTTGGAACATTAACCCCTTTCCCAAATCACCTGTACCATAAGCTATCTTTTCTTTTAAACCTGATTTTGCATTTACAGTCGATGTATTTACAGTCGGTTTTTCTTTAATTCTTCCATTCTGTGTTATTCCCCCTCTTGTATATATGTAAACCATAAAAAGCACTACATCTATTCAATACTTTTCTTCTATAAAAGCGATTTCATTTTTGGCTATAACGTTTTCATCATTTTCCGACGTCCTTGATTGACTAACATTGAGAAGCATTTATAAAATGTAACTTGCTTATTCAGAGTATAAAAATCCGCATCTTTTGCTAGATAGCCTTTTCATAAATCGCTTTCAATTGCAATTTAAAACAAACCTGATTCGCCTCTTCTTTTGCTTATAGTTAAATTTGGCAGAAATCAGATTGAAAAAGATTAAACTTTTTAAAACCGCCGAAGCCTCACTTAGTGAAACTTTATTTTGCAATACGAGTTTTGTTATAACGAGCCTCTGAATCCTTGTCAACCACTCTTTCGTTAATAAATTGTCTTGTAATGGTTGGCGAAGACAGAGTGGTTCGCAGCTTATTTTAAAAAAAAGCGAGCTGATTGAGTTGTAATCCCTTTCATTGTTTTAAAAAGAAAAGCTTATAAAACAACTTATTTTTGTACCATTGTTTGCGAGCGCTTTATCTATTTACTAAAGACATAACTATTTTCTCTTCGTAAATCGGCCGTCTTAAAATGATTTGTAAACAATTCAGGTTTTTTATTACTTGTGCTTTTAGCTTTTTCCCCCTATAATTGATTTGCTTAGTACAGTTAGTTTCATATCGTGAAATCTAATTTTAAAATAAAAGGATGTTAAAAACTATGGTTGCAAATTTACCAGTTAGAGTTCAGACTATTGATCGAGCCCTTATAATACTTGAAACCCTTTCAAATTATGATACTCTTAGTTTGATGCAAATCAGCGAAAAAGTTGGTCTCCATAAAGCGACAACTCATCGTTTAGTCAACTCATTACTTGAAAACGGTTATATTGAGAAAGAACCTACTACAAAACATTATCGTATTTCTTTAAAACTATTTCAAATTGGAAATCGACGCGTCCAAAACATTGATTTTCTAAATGTTGCAAAAAGCATGATTCGTCAGTTATCTTTAGAATTAAATCAAACGGTTCATTTAGTCGTTGAAGACAATCAAGAAGTTTTGTATATTGATAAACATGATCCAAGCGATAACGAAAATCGAATGCGTTCAAAAATCGGCCAAAAAGCACCTATGTACGTCACTGCTGTTGGTAAAGCTATTTTAGCAACTAAAACGAATGCACAAATCAAAGAATATTGGGATAATACAGATATTATCGAGTTAACGACCCATACTTTTACTGACTTTGACAGCTTTTTAGCCGAAATCGAAACCATCCGCCAACAAGGTTACGCTTTGGATAATGAAGAAAACGAGTATGGCATTGTTTGTGTGGGAGCTTCTTTTGCGAGCTATAAAGATGCTGCTGCTGGTGCAATTAGTGTATCCATTCCTAGTACAGATATTGAGATGAAACCACTTTATATCAAAAAAATCATTGAAACGACTCACAAAATTTCAAATTTGTTAGGACACTTTTAAAATCAACATACAGTTCAGATATAGAATAGTGACTCTACGCTAGTAGGTGTTAGTGAATAAAAATCACTAACACCTATTTTTGTGCAAAAAAATGAAAACAAGGCTTTCAATTCTGACAATAACCGATAAAAAACCTTCGAAAGGATATCCTTTCGAAGGTTAACATAGAACTCTATTCTTTTTGGAGACTGGCATAAAAATATCAGGACTCCGTTTATTCTCCCCAGTTGCTCGGGCTCCAGAGTTTCCCGTCCAGTTCGCCTTCCATTTGGCGAATACGTTTAAATTGTTCTTTGATCAGCTGACTTGTCGCTTTCAACAGCGCTTTTTGCTTATAGTCCTGGCTGTCAGCAAACAATGAATCAAGTTCTAACACTGCCCATTCTTCTTTATCCATTGCTATTCTCCTATTCCATTTCTTCTAAAGATAATTTTAAATCATCAATGGTGTCACGGTTTTCTTCAATGATTTCGATTATATGCGCTAATTTATCCGCGTCTGCCGAACCCGATGCAGCCAAATTTGTTTTTCCTAATTGTTCCAAAAACCAGTTTTCACGGCTGGCTAAGCTCGTTTCATTTTCGTGAGAAAGATAAAGTTGATACTCAATCAGTACATTCATTTTTTGCTCTTCTGTCATATAAGCAAATTGATAAATCGTAAAGGGTCTCAGGTAAGACATTCCAGTTTTTCGAGCCATTGCTTGGAAAGGTTTTGTCAATTCATTTATACTGAATCCTTCTTTTCCGCCAGCTTGGTATTCTCTTTCAGGTATACCGACTGACAGGACCAAACCAAATTCTTTTCCTTGCAAGATCTGCCCTGTTTTTCCATATGCAAAATTTTCTGTCAATACCTCATCTTGCCATTGTTTAAGCAAAGCCGGCGAACTATACCAGTAGAATGGAAATTGGAATATGATTCGATCATGGGCAGCAATTAAAGCCTGTTCTTTTGCGACATTAATTTTAAAGTCGGGATACAGTTGCTCCAAATGATGAAGCGTAACATCAGAATCCTCTGGCACAGAGCTGAGCAGGTACTGCTGGCTGCTTGATTCTTTGATATCAGGATGAGAAAGAATGACTAATGTTTTCATTTTTTATCTATCGCCTCTTTTCGTTTTTTTATTTTTCTTATTATACCTTGGGTTGCTTCCTCTTTAATAGTAACACTTTTTAATAAGAATCCAACTGTTTGGCCTAATGCTTCTTTAGCTTTATTTTTAGATAAGAAAGAACATCCATTACTATGAGCTGCCTCATTAATAATGGATGCTTTTGATTATTGTTCTTTAAAATAATCCAACATATCTTCTTTTATAACAGAAATCATCGGCAGTTTTTGGATGGGAACTAATTCAATGCCTAATTCATTCAACACACTTTCCAAATAACTAGCAATTTGAAAATAGTGATTGGCATCGACGACGATTTTTGGCGGTTTGCCATTCTCTGATAATATCAATTGAATCAAAAGCCGTTGGACTCCTTCAATATCTTCCGGCTTGATAAGTTCGCTGCAAATCACTTGACTGCTTTCGCTGTCGACAACGATTAAAACACTTGGAAAATAAGGCCGCTCATTGGTATCTGGGTGTATTGCCGCACCTACAAAATCGATATCCAGCTCCCAGACAGAAGGGACAAATTTTTGTGTATCAACACGCTTCATTTCAAAATTCGTTACTAAAATAGAGGATTCTTCTTTAGCTAGGTTCAGTCCTTCAGTGATCACCTCGGGCAAGACCAGCAAGCCATCTTCATAGCTTCCATCTTTTTTATACGTTCGAAGAAAAATTTCTACAGCGCTTCTTTCTTCTGCACAAACGACAAGCTTCTTACGAAAATCAAGAGCTGTCGGCAATAGTTTTTCCATTAAGTCGATCATTAAAGGCGTATCTTCTTCTCTCATAGGATAAGGACAGTAACCAGGGCAATAATCGATGAAGACCGGCCATGCCATTTTCCCTCTGAATGTAACGTTGCTTGATTTGATTCGTTGATAATCCGTTTTGCTTAAATTGGTGCGATCATCGTATTCAAGCGAAAGGCATTTTTTTGTTTGAAGGATTTCCATTAAAGAGCGAAATTCTCTGAATTGAGAACGTTTCACCGTTTCAAAAAAGTAAGATAACTCTTCTAAATTTCGATAAAATAAAAAACCGTAATTTTGATCGATTTTGCCCAGCACGGAAACAAATACTGGCTCACTTCGATTGGCCAATTGAATGGCAATTAAATCTTTATCCCAATAATCTTCCCAAAAATTGGCTTCATATAACTGTTTAGCTAATGAAAACAAACGCTCTTCTTGCTGCTCCATTCGTTCCCAACTTTCTTCAACGTTTTAGTTTATTCCTTTTGATGTTTGTTCCAGTTACTTTCACGTTTTCCCTTATCTCACTTTATAGTGCTAGTATACCAAAATAAACCTATCAGAATAGGTTTATTTTTCTTTTTCGATTCACCTTATTTTTATCGCTTTGATATAAATAATTTATGAACTTTTCCGCTCTTTTTTCTGGACATTTAACACCATCCCAATACAAATCGATAAGACGATCATGCTGGAGCCGCCATAACTCATAAACGGCAAGGTCACACCACTGATGGGAAGCCACCCTACTACTCCTCCAATATTGATAGCACTTTGTATCAGCAACAAGCTCGCAACTCCAATACAAATAAGCGAACTAAACGTATCTGTACTTTTAATTCCAACGTAATAAATCCTAGTGATCAAAAAGAACAATAGACTTAAAATAAAGACAACTCCTAGCAGCCCTAATTCTTCGCCAATCACAGATAGTATAAAATCAGTATGCGGTTCTGGTAAATAGCCTGTTTTTTGCACGCTCTTTCCTAATCCCACACCCGTTAAACCCCCACGGGATAAAGCGTAGTAAGAATTTATCAATTGCAGACCTGCTCCTTCTGCTAGTTCAAAAGGCGACCAAAAAGCGGCAAATCGTTCCAATCGGTAATCAGACATTCCGGGCACTTTATCTCCAAATAAATATATTGCACGGGTATATACAGCGATCAATGCAATAAATGCACCGCTGCTCATGATTCCTATACGAAAAGGCATACCGCTTGAAAACACTTGAATGGTGATGACCAAACCAATGATCGCAATACTGCCAGCATCGGGTTGTAATAATATCAGCAAAGAAGCCAGAAATAAAACCACAAAAGGCGGCCATATCCCTTGTATCCAGTTTTTTTCTATGAAATATTGTTTTCGGGAAAGTATGTAGGCTGTATACCATAATAAAATCAATTTCGTTAATTCAACAGGTTGGATATTAAAGGATCCTACTCTTATCCAGCGACTAGCTCCATTTACTTTTTCAGAAAAAAGTACGGTCACTAAAAGAAAAAACATCAATCCGAGTAAAAAGGCTAGCAGTTTCTTATTTTTCAAAAAGCTGATTTTTAAATTAAACGTTACGATCAAGCCAATCAAACCGATAAAGATATACACCAACTGGTTTCTAAAGTAAGCAGCATTCCATCCTGTATAAACAAGCGAAATATCGCTGCTGGAACTATAAACCATCAAAGCTCCTATAAAAAGCAATAAAAAATAAGGAACAACAATATAATAATCCAATCTTTTTATTTTTTATTCACCTGCTTTCTTAAACCATACAGAATAGCACTTTATCCCATATTCTCTATGACTGTATCATAGTTGTTCTTAAAATGTAAAACACAAAATAACGCTTTCAGTTTTTTGGTTTTTTATTCCATTAAAACAGCCAAAAATTTTTATCAGTTGCTTGATTACTTATATTTGTCGTTAACTATGAAAACGTTTATACTAAAAGTGTAGCAGCTTTTTGAAATAAATTATAGGAGGGTTTTATTAATGAAGAAAATTATTAACGATCCCGCAGATATTTTAGATGAAATGCTCGAGGGGCTCGCGTTTGCTTATGAAGATTTAGTTGAACGTCTGCCTGAAACGACGGTTATACACCGTAAAGTAGATCACAACGATAAGGTTGCATTGGTCAGCGGTGGAGGCAGCGGCCATGAACCTGCCCATGCAGGTTTTGTTGGAAAAGGAATGCTTTCTGCTGCCGTTTGTGGCGAGGTTTTCACTTCTCCTACACCCGATCAAATTTTTGAAGCCATCAAAGCCAGCGATGAAGGCCATGGCGTCTTTTTGATTATTAAAAACTATTCTGGAGACGTTATGAACTTTGATATGGCAAAAGATCTAGCTGAAATGGAAGATATTCCTGTTGAATTTGTCATCGTTGACGATGATGTCGCTGTAGAAGACAGCACATATACTGCTGGAAAACGAGGAATAGCTGGTACCGTATTGGTTCATAAAATTTTAGGCGGCGCTGCTGAGCAAGGATTGACGTTGGCTGAAGTCAAAGAACTGGCCGATAAACTGATTCCAAACATCAAATCGATCGGTGTGGCTTTAAAAGCTGCCACTGTTCCAGAAGTAGGCAAACCAGGGTTTGAATTAGCTGATGACGAAATTGAGTTTGGGGTAGGCATCCATGGCGAACCTGGTTACCGAAGAGAAAAAATAAAACCTTCAAAAGAATTAGCAAAAGAATTGATTGAGCGTCTGAAAGAAGAATTTCAATGGAAAAATGGCGATCAGTATGCCGTTTTGGTAAACGGTATGGGCGGCACACCTTTAATGGAACAATTTGTTTTTATGAACGATGTAAGGAACTTATTGGCTGAAGAAGGATTACACATTGATTTTAGAAAAGTCGGAGATTATATGACTTCAATCGATATGCAAGGATTGTCGCTGACTTTAGTTAAACTTGAAGACTCACGTTGGTTAGACTATTTAAACGCTCCAGTAACAACGATTAGTTGGTAGAGAAAGGATGGAAAAATAAATGGTAAATCTTGAAAATATGAAAAAATGGATGACTCTTTTTACTGAACAACTGCTCGAAAACAAAGCTTATTTAAGCGAATTGGACACTGCGATCGGAGATGGCGACCATGGCAATAATTTAGCTCGTGGAGCAACTGCTTTGAAAGAAGCTCTCACAGTCAAAGAACCGGACAACGTAACCGATCTCTTGAAGTTGACCGGTATGACCCTTGTCAGCAAAGTTGGCGGAGCTTCGGGTCCTTTATACGGTTCAGCATTCATCAGCATGGCTAAAGCGAGTCAAGAGAGTGAGGATCTGGCTGTGTTATTAGAAGCTGGATTGGAAGGCGTTCAAAAACGCGGCAAAGCTATGGCAGGCGAAAAAACGATGGTGGATGAATGGATTCCTGTGATTGAAGCAGTCAAAAATAAAAATCTAACCACTGAACTGATTGAAAAAAGTGTAGAAAAAACCATCGACATGAAAGCGACAAAAGGACGGGCATCTTATTTAGGAGATCGTTCTATTGGTCACATCGATCCAGGCGCTATGTCCAGCAGTTACCTTTTCAAAACCATGATGGAAGCAGGTGTCTATGATGAGTAAAGAGTATGGTGTTTTATTGGTCTCACACGTTGAAGGTTTGGCAGATGGCGTAGCCACTTTAGTGAATGAAGTTGCTAAAGAAGTTTCGATCAAAAGTGCCGGTGGAACTTCTGAAGGCGAAGTGGGAACCAGCTTTGAAAAAATTGAAGCTGCTTTACAGTCATTCGAAGAAGAAACCATTTTAGCTTTTTATGATCTCGGCAGTGCTAAAATGAATTTAGAATTAGCGATTGAAACATCTGACAAAACAGTCACGCTTTATGATGCGGCTTTTGTTGAAGGAGCGTATACGGCTTCTGCATTGTTACAAGCAGAAGCGCCTCTTGACGCTATCGAAGAGCAATTGAAAGCCTTAGTTGTAAAATAAGAAAAAACCAAGAGAATCATTGACCACAAAACAGCGCCTCTCCTTAACAATCAAGGAGAGGCGCTGTTTTGTGGTCTTTAATAAAAGCTTATAGCTGTGTGATCGGAATTAAAAGATATAAGAGCGCTGCGATAACTCCGCCAATAATTGGGCCGACTACAGGAACCCATGAATAGCCCCAATCTGAATCGCCTTTATTTTTGATTGGCAACAGTTGGTGAGCAATTCTCGGTCCTAAGTCCCGTGCTGGGTTAATGGCATAACCCGTTGATCCGCCTAGTGATAAACCAATGGAAACAATCAATAAACCAACAACGATTGGATTCAATCCATCGGTAAAGTCGCCACGAGTAAAAACAAGTAATGAGAATACCAATACAGCGGTTCCCAGTACTTCACTGAAAACATTCCAAACGGTGTTCCGAATAGCAGGAGCTGTAGAAAAAACTCCTAGAATTGTAGCAGGATCTTTTGTTTCTTCCCAATGAGGGTAGTAATTCAACCAAACTAAAGCAGCTCCAACGATCCCTCCTGCGATTTGGGCGACGCTATATGGAAGAACTAGTGACCAGCTAAATTCGCCTGCAACAGCCATTGCAATTGATACAGCCGGGTTTAGATGTGCCAGACTCAAGAAACTAGAGGCATAAACCCCTAATGTAACAGCAGCTCCCCATCCTAGTGCAATAGTTACCCAACCTGCTCCTTCACTTTTAGACTTTCGCAAAGAGTTGGCAGCTACAACGCCATCTCCCATCAACACCAAAACTAATGTCCCAATAAACTCACCGAGCATCTGTAACCAAACTGATGTATCCATATTGTTCTAACCCCTTTTCTTATTTTTGCTGAAAACGGCATAGTAGTCCTCCCTCTTTTTAAGCTGCTCCTTAAAAGTTATGAGGTTTGATTTATTTTTTTTCTAATGGTTTATGTTTAAACACTCTTGTTGCTGCCACGGCTTCTTGCCAGCCTTCATAAAGATTTTCACGAAGATCTTCTTCCATTTCAGGTTCAAAGATTCCGCCGCTTTCCCAATAGTTTTTAATTTCTTCTTGGTTTTTCCAAAATCCTGTTGCTAGTCCTGACAAGTAGGCTGCCCCTAAAGCTGTTGTTTCATTAACTTTTGAACGCTCGATAGTTGTGCCTAAAATGTCAGATTAGAATTGAAGCAAGAAGTCATTTTTAGCGGCTCCGCCATCCACGCGCATCGTATTGGTTTGGATGCCTGAATCTTTATTCATTGTTTCGATGACATCTCTTGTTTGGTAAGCTAACGATTCTACGGTCGCTCTAATGAAATGCTCTTTTGTCGTCCCGCGTGTGATCCCGAAAAAGGCACCACGAGCGTCTTGATCCCAATAAGGAGCTCCTAAACCAACAAAAGCCGGCACCATATAAACGTTTTCAGAAGAATCTACGCGCGTTGCATAATCTTCTGATTGCGGCGATTCTCTAAACAACCGCATGCCGTCGCGCAGCCATTGAATAGCTGAACTAGCTACAAAGATACTGCCTTCTAAAGCATACGTGATCTCGCCATTGATTCCATAACCAATCGTTGTCAATAAACCATTTTTTGATTTGATGGGTTCTTTACCAGTGTTCATGATGATAAAGGCACCTGTCCCATAAGTGTTCTTAACCATTCCTTTTTCAAAACAAGTTTGGCCAAATAAAGCAGCTTGCTGGTCTCCTGCGATCCCAGCGATAGGAACTTCAGCGCCATAAAAATGATAGGCCACAGTATGCCCATAAACTTCCGAAGAAGATTTAACTTCATGCAGCATTTCTTTTGGAATGTCTAGTAATTCTAAAATGTCATTATCCCACTCCAAATCATAAATATTGAATAACATCGTCCGACTGGCATTGGTATAGTCCGTTACATGTGCTGCGCCGCCCGTAAGTTTCCAAATCAACCAAGTATCGATCGTTCCAATAACAATTCGCCATCTTTTGCTCGCTCTCTTGAGCCTTCAACACGATCTAAAATCCATTTCACTTTTGTTACAGAAAAATAAGAATCAATAATCAGACCGGTTTTGTCTTGGACCATTTCTTTGTGTCCGTCAGCAATCAATTGATCGGCAATTCCAGATGTTTGTTTAGATTGCCAAACGACTGCATGATAAATCGGCTGCCCGGCTTTTTTATCCCAGATAACGGTCGTTTCACGTTGGTTAGTGATTCCTAAACTGTCTATTTCTTGTGGTTTTAACCCAGATTCAATCAGTACGCCAGCAATAACTGAAAGTGTTGAGATCCAAATATCGTTAGCATCGTGTTCTACCCGGCCAGGTTGAGGGAAATGTTGCGGAAGTTCTTTTTGAAATGTCCAAAGCGGTTGTCCCTTTTTATCAAAAATGATGGCCCGTGTACTCGTCGTTCCTTGATCAATTGACATAATATATTTTTTTCCATTCCTATACCTCCTGACTTTTAATAGCGCTTACATTTTTCACGCATCTTTACTTTAGGGGTAATTTCACAGAATGTAAAGCGATAAGCTCAGCCCGCACCACACTTTCTGATTCTTTATAACACGGGTTTTTCACATACGATGGTTTGAATTTCCGACTACTTTTCAATAAAAAAAATCGGTTTTGTTGCACTGACTAAAAAATCTCCTTTTCTTAATGAATGATTCATTAAGAAAAGAAGATTTTTTTAAGGTTTAGTTATCCGCTGAGATCCAAGCCCATTTGTAACTGTCTGGACCAAAAACCCGTTTGTACATATCTTGCACATAAGGCTGCAGCAGATAAGATTCAGCAGATTGGTATAAAGGCGCCAAGGCCGCATCTTCGCCAAGTGCGACTTTTTCAATCTCAACGAGCGTGTTCCAACGCGCTTCATCGTTATCGTAAGTTGCTTTAGATTTTTCTACCAATGCGTCAACTTCAGGATTAGAATAATTCATTCGGTTGATGTCGGTATGGAATCGTTCAACATAATTGATGGGATCCGCAAAATCCGCAACCCATGAATTAACAGCCATATCGTAACTTCCTTTACGGACCGTATCCAGTTTCATCGAGAACGGCATGCTTCTTAACTTAACTGTCATCCCTGGCAAGTTCGTCTGCAATTCATTTTGCAGATATTCGGCTAACCGTTTTGAGCTTTCTGTATCAGAAGTGATCAATTCTAATTCGATCCCGTCAACTCCTAATTCAGACAAGCCTTTTTTCCAAGCTGTTTCTGCTTTTTCAAGATCGTAAGGCAACAGATTGCCAGCATCTTCACGGTAATCAGCATCTGTTTTAGGATTGGCTGCTAGACCAGCAGGTACAAAACCATCGATGGATTCTGAACCATCTTGCAGCACGCTGTCCACATAGGCTTCTTTATCAATTGCTGAAGCAATGGCCATACGAATATTGGGATTGTTTAATTCCGTCGTTTCCCCACTGTTAACGTTATTCATTTCAATGTAAAACGAAACAGCTTGCAAGGTCGAAACAATAGCAGGATCGTCTTTGTATTGTTCGACAAAAGAACCGCTCAATACAGCAATGTCTACATCGCCATTTTCATACAAATTTAATTCCGTTGAAACTTCTTTGATGACACTTACGGTGATTTTATCGAGTAAAACTGCTTCTTTATCCCAGTAATCGGGATTCTTTTCATAAGACCATTCTACACTGCTCGCTTGTACCCAATCCGTCAAAACAAATGGACCATTGTAAACCAAATTTTCGCTGCTCATGCCATAATCCGAACCTTGTGATTCAGCATACGCTCTATTTTGAGGGAAAAAGAAAGGCAATGTCAGCAATTGATCAAAATAAGAAGTAGGTTGAGCTAAGGTGATTTTTAATTCTTTCTCACTAACGGCTTCAATACCTAATTCGGCTGGTTCCATTTCGCTGTTGATGATTTCCGTCGCGTTTTGAATCAACCCATCGTACATATAAGCGTAACCACTAGCGGTCTCAGGATTTACTATTTTTTGCCAAGCATAAACAAAATCATCCGCTGTCACAGCCTCATTGTTTGACCAGACAGCGTCTTCGCGAATGTTAAAAGTATATGTTTTGCCATCTTCACTAATGGACGGTTTACTATCTGCTACTCCTAAAATAGGTTTGCCATCTGGGCCCAATTCATACAGTCCTTCAAAAATATTGTTCATGACAGTAAAACTTGTCAAATCTGTCGCAATAGCCGTATCAAGTGAAGGTATTTCTGAAGCTGCAGTTAAATGCAGTTCTTGTTTTTCAGCAAGATTTTTCTTGTCACTGGTTGACGATGAAGCTGAATCATTCACAACAGCCTCTTTCGTATTCCCGCATGCACTTAAAACTAGTCCAACTCCTATTACACCAATAAGTCCTTTTAACCTTTTCTTCATCTTAATTCACCCTTTCCTTATCCTGTTTGCTGATTTTTAGTTCATTCAAAAGTGACGTCTGACGGTACACAATTCTTTTGCATAATTCGTTCCAGAAATAGTCGTAATGATTACTTTTGATCCAGGTGTTTGCGAATGGATCATTTGATCGTCGCCGATGTAAATTCCTACGTGGTGAACGGCGCCTTTTCCCTCCTCGTAAGCAAAAAATAACAAGTCGCCTAGCTGTGCAGTTGAATAGTGCACTTCCGTACCCTCCAAAGCTTGTTCGTGTGCATCGCGGCTCAGTTCTCTACCGAAAACACGATACAAGCTATAAACAAAACCAGAACAATCAAACCCCGCAGCACTCGTTCCTGCCCAGACATAACGTAGGTGCAAAAATTCTTTTGCCAAAGAAATGATTTGTTCAGCGCTATCCTGACTAGATTGGCCGAGGAATTGAACGGCTTCTTTAGCAATCCAGCCTGGACCATCAGGAGTGAGAACATAAATGTTTTTTTCGTCTGCCTCAGTGACTGAAAAAACCGTTCCTACTGAGATTTCTTGCTTTTCATATGCCATATCAAAAAAATTCAGCTGAGCTGTTGATTTTTTAATGGCGGCTTTATCTAGTTCCGCTGACCAGTCTTCAGGAATAGGACTTAGATCTTTTGTGAACACCCATCCTGGATAACCAGCCTGATCTTTGGAACTTTTTTGATCGGGCACCACGATTTTAGTGTAGGCTCCACTCGTTTCTTTTGTATCGACTATTTCACCATAAAGCAATTCTGAATCTACTAGCCGATCTGTATATAAAGATAGGACTTCTTCATCTGTTAGTTGATAGAATTTGGCTTTTCGTTCTTGATGCATCAGCTTTTCTTTTACGGCATGCGGTTTATGATCGGACCACAAAAAAGCCGAACTCTTATTTATCATTTTTTTCACTTTTATCCGCCTTTCCTTGTTTCCTTTTTCTCACGTCACGTTGAATGAATAGACTTTGACTGAGCGTCAGCCGCTTTTAAGGCTTCAAAAGCAAGCTTGCCAATTTCTTGCATCCATTCGTATGCTTTCGCTTCTTCTTGCCCTTCTTTCGTCAAAGCTGCGATAAACAACTCTTGATCATGGTAACGAAACAATGCAACATCATGGCGAATGCCATTGTCTTCACCGGTTTTATTCAGCATTTCTAAAACAGGAATTTCTCGTTCATCTAAAGCGCCTGGTAAACCGGTACGAAATTGCTGCTTCACTAAAGGCTTTTCGATTCTATCCTTCCATAGTGGGGCTGCCTGGCCCAAGGCGATGATGTCTTGCAAGACTTGAACTGCGCCTCTTGCTGATACTTCGTTGATTAAACCAGAAGCATAATCCATCAAGTACCGTCTGAGTTTAATTTCATCTCCCCATTCTTTGGTTTTTATCCAACTTTGAAGCGTTTTCAAATCAGCGTAACGAATTAATTGATTCGTGGCTTCATTGTCTGAAACAGCGATCATCAACTGCAATAATTCTTCTACTGTCCAACTCTCTTTCGTCGTCAGTAAATGAAGGACCCCCGAACCGGTTACGCGCCCTTCAGCTGGCAGCGTTAGCGTTTCAGACAAATCCAGTTTTCCTTCAATCGCTTTTTCGTAATAGTATAAATAAATCGGTAGTTTTATGATGCTCGCTGCCCAAATCAATTCTGCTTCCTGATCTGCTGCTAACACCTGCTTTCCATCCGTTATGTATAACGCAGAATGCATATAGGGTGCAAATGTTTCTTTCAAATTTTTTGTTTCTTTCATCCAATCCATGTCTGCTCTCCTTTGCTTAAACCTTTTTTAGTTCATCACCGCCGTTCATAAAATCTCCACATTAAACTAACAGCGTTTTATTACTTTTATCTAATTATAATGAATATTTTTTCATTTCACAACTCAAATAAAACGTTTCCATCTAAGACGTTGTCTAATCGGGTGTATTGAATGCCTCTAATCGCATTGTATATGAAGTATAATTAAGATACTGTTGCCAGGAAGCATCACCAAGTATATTGCAAGAAAGGTTCAGGAAACGGAAAATAAGAACAGTTATACAAGTAATTTGAATCTATTAAAGTAGGAGAGTTGAATAATTTTATGGAAGATAAAAAAGAACTAAGCTCTGCAAAACTGATGTGGAAAATGACGCGTCCACATACCCTAACAGCGACTTTTTCTCCAGTCATTTTAGGAACCGTAATAGCCATGTCCGAATCAAAAATCAATGGGCTTTTATTTATTGCTATGATGGCTGCCTGTTTAGCGCTACAAATCGCAACAAACTTATTTAACGAATACTATGATTTTAAACGAGGGCTGGATACCGCTGACTCTACTGGAATTGGCGGTGACATCGTACGGCATAGTTTACAACCGAAAAACGCATTAACAACAGCATTTTTATTGTACGTTCTAGCTGCTTTTATTGGTGTATACATTTGTATGAACAGCAGTTGGTGGTTGGCAGCAATTGGTTTACTGGGGATGGCCATCGGTTATTTATATACTGGCGGGCCATTCCCAATTGCGTATACTCCTTTTGGAGAATTATTCTCTGGATTATCAATGGGAATAGGTTTCGTATTGATTGCTTTTTTTATTCAGACACAGACCATCACTCTTCAAAGCCTCTTGATTTCTATTCCAATCGGGATTCTAGTTGGTGCCATCAACCTGTCCAATAACATCCGCGATATCGAAGAAGATAGTAAAGGTGGACGGAAAACATTAGCGATTCTTCTTGGAGATCAGAAAGGAATCATTGTGTTATCTATTGCATTCGCTGTTTCATATGTATGGATCGTATTTCTAGTTGCGTCGGGATATATCAGTCCTTGGGCATTTATTGTTTTCTTAACGGTGAAAAAACCGTTCGAAGCCATTCAAGGATTTCTTAGAGGGTATACTGAACCGCAATATATGCGCATAGCAATGAAATCAACTGCTCTGACCACTACCTTCTTTGGGTTCTTGTTAACTGCTGGGTTACTCATTAGTTATTTATTTTAAAGGACATAGCATTTCTGAACGGCTTTGTCAGATAAAATCAGTTCCTATTTCCTTGATGCTGCTGTTTTGTCTATTTTCTAAGAAAATATCAAGGTGCCGGCAACTACACCTTTCTATCTTATCTGCATTTGGCTATAATGAAATCTGTATTGCTGCTAAGTTGAATAAACTGAAAATTTTAAAGAAAAGGAATGAAATAATGTTAATTGCTATAAAAAAAGAAGAATGGTTGGGAAATGTCAAAAATGATCTCCTAGCCGGAATGGTTACTTCTATTGCTTTAATACCCGAAGTTATTGGTTTTGCCATTATTGCTGGGGTTAACCCTATGACTGCTTTATTTGCATCTGTTACAACGGCACTGGTGACTTCTTTCACTGGCGGGCGCCCAGCGATGGTTTCTGCTGCTGCTGGCTCTATGGCTCTGGTAATGGTGAGTCTGATCAAGAATCATGGGATACAGTATATGATTGCAGCCACTATTTTAACTGGGATCATTCAATTGATTCTAGGTTACTTAGGCATTCAAAAATTGATGCGCTTTGTTCCAAAACCCGTTATGCTCGGTTTTGTTAACTCGTTAGCTTTGCTGATTTTTACTGCTCAAATCCAACAATTGGTTGGCGGAAATCAATGGACTTACCTAATGGCCGGAGTCACTATTGCTTTAATGTATTTAATTCCCAAAATCACAAAAGCAATCCCTCCTGCACTGATTGTCATTGTTTTGATGACCGTGTGCTCAATCGTATTTCCTATGGGCATTCAAACAGTAGGGGATATGGGCGATATGAATGGCCTTTTGCCACGCCTATCGTTTCCCAACATTCCGTTAAATTTTGAAACTTTAAGAATTATTTTCCCGACAGCATTAGCTCTTTCGATCGTTGGTCTAGTAGAATCTTTATTGACCGCTCCATTGATCAACGAGATGACCGATACAACAAGCGATAACCAGCGCGAAGTCAAAGCACAAGGATTAGCGAATATCGTGACTGGTTTCTTAGGCGGTCCTGCTGGTTGTGCCATGATTGGACAAGCTGTTATCAACGTTAAATCAGGTGGACGAAAACGTTTGTCGACTTTTGCGGCCGGCTCTTTTCTTTTGTTTTTAATCGTCGTTTTAAAAGGACTGATGATTCAAATCCCTACAGCAGCCTTAATTGGAATTATGATCACTGTCGCTATTGCCACATTTGATTGGAAAAGTTTCCAGTATCTCAAAACGATGCACATCACCGAAGGAGCTATTATGCTGATTACTGTAGGAATCGTTGTCTACACACATAATCTAGCCATCGGAATTATCGCAGGAGTTGTCTTAAGTGCTATAGTCTTTATGACGAAAATCTCTTTAGTCTATGTTGTAAAAGAAAATAATCGTTTTAAGATTCATGGGCAATTATTTTTTGCTTCTACTCATGACTTTACACAAGCTTTCGCAGAACCTATTCAAGAAGATTTGATTATTTTGGACTTTACGCATTCGCATATCTGGGATGATTCCAGTGTAGAAGCGATCATCAAAGTAATCCAAAAACTTAAAGCACAAAATAAACAGGTTGAAATAGAAGGCTTGAATGCTCAAAGCCAAGAATTAGTCGAAAAATTAAAAGGATACTTTTTAGACTAATTCCATGATTGACACAAAATCCCCTACAAAAACAGTTGTTTTTGTAGGGGATTTTTGAATTGGCGATAAACCAATAAAATTAAATTTCTTGGTTTTCGATCATCTCAATAAATTTCGTGGCAGCTGAAGATAAAGGGACGCTTTTTAACGAACAGGCTCCTATGTTTCTCTGAGGTATTTCTTCAACCAAAGGAACTTCGTAGACTAATCCTTTGGTTAAATATTCTTGCGAAAATTCTTTTGTCACACAAGCGATCCCTAAATTTATTTTAGCGAATTCCAATAATAAATCATGTGAACCTAATTCAAATTCCGGTGAGATTTTTATCCCTTTGGTCAATAAATAATCTTCGACATACTTTCTAGAGATTGATTTCGGCTCAAGTAAGATAGACGGGAATGCTGCTACTTCAGTAAGAGTTAACGGTTTTGTTAAGCGGCTTTTGTATTTCTCTCCGCAAACAAAAATATCTTGGATTTCCAGGCAAGGTCGTAATTCTAATGCAGGGTCATTTAACGGAAAATTACAAATAATGATATCGACTTCGCCTGATTTTAATAGTGCGCTAAGTTCTAATGTTGTGCCATTAAAAATCTTAAATTTTATCTGAGGGTAGCTATTATGAAACGCCTCTAAATAAGGCAGCAGAAAATATCTTGAAATCGTATCGCCTACTCCTATTCTCAGTTCTCCGGCCATTAAATTTTTGGATTCCACCATTTTCTCTTCTCCGATACGAAGCAAATTCAACGCTGAGTTAGCATATTCAAATAAAAGCAGCCCGTCATGAGTCAAAGTGACTCCTTTAGGTGTACGATTAAAGAGGCGTATCTCTAGTTCTTTTTCTAACTGCCTGATGGCTTGGCTTACCGCCGGCTGTGTCATGTACATATCTTTTGCTGCTTGAGAAAAGCTCTCGCTTTTGCCGACCGTACAAAATACTTTATATAAATCTAATTTGCTTACCACATAATCACTCCTTATACCTACCATTCAATAGATTAATTTTACTTATACCACTAAAATGGGGTATATTACAAGTAGATAGAATCATTGTTTAAATAAACTTTAAGAGTTATAAGGAGCGGTTTATATTGGAACGTGTAGTTGGAACAGTTACTAGAGGGCTTCGTTGTCCTATTGTTAATGAAGGAGATCGGATTGAAGAGATCGTAATGGAAAGCGTATTGGCTGCTTCAGAATCTGAAGGCTTTCAAATTCTTGATAAAGATATTGTAGCGATCACAGAATCGATCGTTGCCCGGGCTCAAGGAAATTATGCAACCACAGATCAAATTGCTCAAGATATCCAAACAAAATTTGGCCAAGAGACGATCGGCGTCATCTTTCCTATCTTAAGCCGTAACCGTTTTGGAAACTGTTTGCGCGGTATTGCTAAAGGAGCTAAAAAAATAGTTTTGATGCTTAGCTATCCAGCAGACGAAGTTGGGAATCATTTAGTTGATCTTGATATGCTTGATGAAAAAGGCGTCAATCCTTGGACTGACGTTTTAACAGAAGAAGAATTCCGCAATCATTTCGGATATAAAAAACATGCATTTACAGGTATTGATTATATTGAATTCTATAAATCATTAATAGAAGAAGCCGGAGCCGAATGCGAAATAATCTTCTCTAATAACCCAAGAACGATTCTTGACTATACAAAAAATGTTTTGACTTGTGATATCCACACAAGAAACAGAACTAAAAAAATATTAAAAGCAAATGGCGGAGAAAAAATCTACAGCCTTGATAATGTCTTAGCTGAATCAATCGATGGCAGTGGATATAATGAAGAATTTGGCCTTTTAGGTTCAAATACAGCAACGGAAGACAGCATAAAACTGTTTCCGCGCAATTGCCAACCTGTCGTAGATCAAATCCAACATATGCTTAAAGAAAAAACTGGTAAAAATGTAGAAGTCATGGTTTATGGAGATGGAGCATTCAAAGATCCAGTCGGAATGATTTGGGAACTGGCTGATCCAGTTGTATCTCCCGCATACACATCAGGACTTGAAGGAACTCCTAGCGAAGTAAAATTAAAATACCTTGCTGACAACAATTTTGCTGATTTAAGAGGCGAAGAATTGAAACAAGCCATTTCTAGCTTCATTGACAATAAAGATGTCGATCTTGTTGGTTCTAATGAAACGCTAGGAACAACCCCACGTCAATTAACGGATTTAATTGGATCATTAGCTGATTTAACTTCAGGCAGCGGAGATAAAGGCACTCCTATTGTCTTTATCCAAGGCTATTTTGACAACTATACAAACTAAAAACAGCTTTCTTTAACGAAAGGCAGTCAATTGAGAAATCACTCAATTGACTGCCTTTTTTAGTCTATAGTTCTATTTAATTGGAAAACGCAACACTGTTTTCAATTTATCTGGCGCCACTTTTCGAGCATCGGAAAGATAGATTTCCTTGTGAACGTGTCCAATACGTTCCAGACCCTGTTCGTCACAATAGTCTGACATTCGTTGGAAACTTCGAGGTTCATCATCGTAACTTCCTACATGCAGAATTTGTAAGTTGCGACCTTCCTCGAGGGATCGTAAGAAGACACGGTCACGCATTTCTTTCGGCACTTTCTTCGCAACGGTTTCTTCGACTTTTTCTACTAACATTTCGGTTATAAATTCTGGTTGTCGAATCATAATACAATAAAGAAGCTGATCTTTGTCAAGAGGGGCGCCCTTAACAACCGGTACTTTGGAATCCCAAAAAGCTTCTAAAGGAAAAACAGTGTAATCATAATAACCAGCTGTTTCAATCCCTTTTCGTGGGGACATTTTTAAAGCATAAGAATAAGCGTAAAGCGCCTCAATGGTTTGAGAAAAACCACTGCCGTTAGGGTTTCCTTCCCCTTCAATCATCAAATACTGTATTTTAGGAAGTGTCACGATCGTCGGTTGTTCTTTGGGCAAGTAAATATTCTTGTCCTTTTTCCGCCATTCGTATTTCATGGAAAAAACCTCCTTTTTATCAAACTACTCTGTGTTCTCTGCTTTAAAACCACGAAAAAAAGCTGTCTAAAATTTCTTAGACAGCTTTTTTCGCATGTCTTTTTTGTACAGTGTTGGTATTACATTTCAGCTAACACGTTTTCAAGTTTTCCAACTAATGCTATCTGACCAGATTCAGCTCCTTCTAAGGCGCCTGGTCTTTCACTAATTCCGGTCTGATCAAGGTGCAAGTGAGTCGTTTCAACACCTGTTGCTGTCAGTGACCATGTAACCGTATGTACTTCAGAACCTGTGCCCCATGTATAAGATAATGTATTCGGAGCGTCCACCACAAGGACTTTGCCTGTTACAATTCCATCCCACCATTCATTTGGTTCCGCTTGAAATTGAAAGGTATGCCCTACACTTGGTTTAAAATCATTTTTCCATATCCATTTTTCTAACATAGTTGAATCGGTTAGTGCGCTCCAGACAGTATCGATTGAACTTTTCAACTGAAAATCTAATGAAAATTCTGCCATTATTTTCCCCTCCAATAATCTTTTTTACATTTTACTATTTATTCCAAAACTTCTCCTAATAAACAATATGCATTCAAGTGTTTTTTCTGTCTCTAGTATCTCATATTATTTAATTACTGTCTTTGATGGTGACCACACTTTAGCTGATTTAACTTCTGAGAATAACCGTGCAGATTTAAAAAAGGAGTTCAAAGACTCCTATCTCATATATAAAGTCTACATGATGTTCTTATGTCCCTTAACAACAGAGATTTAACATACTTAAGGTACTTAAATGGGGTTTGCGTACCTTATCGATAGCGTTTTAACATCCTTACGGTACTCAAAAAAGATAAAAGAAATTTTAAAACAAACGAACAATAAAAACCTCTAAAACACCTTTATAACAGGCATTTTAGAGGTTTTCACTGTCATATATGAGACTTTATTAGATGGTTGCCTTTGTTGCTGACTACACTATGCTATTTTAACTTCTGGAAGCAAAGATAATAGCGACCCTATCGTCTTATTCTTCAGCTGCTTCGTACAAAATAACATTTTCAATGTAATTGACAAACCGTCTTAAACCTTTCGATTGTTCATTGTTGATTTCTCCTGATTTGTACATGCGGCTTATTTCAAAGCGTTCTGTACCCATCACTTTAATGCATAAGCCTTCTCTTAGTTCTTCTCTTTTCTCATTGTATTGAGCTCGAGTATTTACCAGTCGATTCAGCATGCGTTTATAATCCAATACAACAATATGAATCATATCCGTTTCAGGGTGTTCTTTTGCATAGCGCTCTAACTTTTCATGAGCCGCTTCAAAAGCTTTTAACTGAACATCTCTTCCCAATTGCAACTGTGCTTTGTTCGTTTCATCATTTAGAGGATAATGTCCTTTATATCGTAACCAGCCTCTGAAGGCTTTTCCCAGAATATACTTTGCGTCTGTACGAACATTGTTAGATAGCACTTCTTCTCGGTGATCAAGTGAATTTTCAACTACTTCAAACGTTTCTTGGTCAATTTGGCCTTTTTCTCTGATGTTTTGAATGTATTTTCGTTCTTCTTTTAGGCCCATTAATCTGATTTCAGTAATTTTACGTTGATATTCTTTCGTTTCGGCTACATTTTTTTCAGTCTCGATTTTCCCAAGTAACCTTCTATACTCCGCTATCAATTCATAAGCTACTAGCTCATTTTCTTCATCTACTTCTTGTCTGATCTGTTTGATTGCTTCTACAATAATTTTACGTTTCGCTTCAGTCAAATCGCTTTTAGGAACAAATTCTCCTGCAGTACTCAAAAGCGGTAAGAATATTGTTGCCACAACTAATGTAAACAGGATCACGCCTGCTGCTAAAAACAACATCAATGAACGCTCGGGAAACAGGGCGCCGCTCTGTACAACATAAGGAATTGAAAGAACACCGGCCATTATGACCGTCCCGCGAACACCTGTTAAGCTGATCAATAAACAGGTTCTAAAATCTAATTTCTCACTACCTTTTATCTTCCCAAAGTAATATTGATAATGGAAGAAAATATAGGTCCAAACAAAACGAATAACTAAAATAGCTAAACCAATGGCTACTACGTATTCAATCGCTAAACCATTTCCGATCCTAGGATTGGAAACTGTTTCGATTACGGAAGAAGGGATATTTAATCCTAATAATAAGAAGACGATCCCATTTAGAACAAATAAAATCATCGACCAGATGTTTTCTGTTAGAAGCCGTTCCTCGGCCGCCAGAATTTCTGTTCGCTCTTCGACGATCGAATGTACTATCCCCGCTACCACTACTGCGATAACACCCGAGGCATGCAGACCTTCTTCTGTAATGATGTAAATAATAAACGGAGTCAGGATTTGCAATAACGAATGGAAAGAAGCATCACTGATCCCTTTTTTCCGCAGACTATGTTTGATCCATGTAATTATTAAACCAATCACCAGTCCAAAAAAAGCTCCTGCTATAAAGATATATGAAAAGTCGAAGATCGCTTCTTTTAATGAAAAATAACCGGTTATAACCGCAGCAATCGCGTAATTAAAGGCTACTAAGCCTGAAGCATCATTGATCAGCGATTCTCCTCTAACCAACGTCAGTACTTTTTCCGGCAAGTGGATTCGTTTTGTGATGCCGTTTACCGCTACTGGATCGGTCGGCGACAAAATAGCGGCCAAAGCAAAAGCAGCTGCAAGCGGAATACTGGGGATGATCCAATGAATAAATATTCTGCCGCCAATCGTCGTCAATAAGACCAATACTATGGCATTACCGAAAATAGGCGCGCGCATCTTCCATAATTCTTCACGAGGAAAATGCCTTCCATCATTATATAAAAGCGGTGCAACAAATAATAATAGAAACCATTCCGTCTCTAATTCAAACGAAATATCCTTAAATGAACTAGCAATAAGGATTCCTAAAGCTATTTGAATCAATGCTGTCGGTATAAAAGGGATATAGTGACTAATAACATTTGAAATCAACAAACAAACTAACAGTAATAAAACTGTCATTAATAAACTCTTATTTTCCCTCCCAAATTCTCAATTTGGTTTCGTACTTTAGCATTGGCTGCCAAGCTTTCAACCTTTAACTCATGAATAGATTTTCCAGAAACACTTTACATATTTGCTACATTTTCCAAATGAAATCAAACGGATTAAAAATAAGGTAAGACCTAGACAGATGACGGAATACTCTTTAATAGCTGTTACATTATTTTTGAAACGTTTGAAGACAACCGTTGATCTCCGTTCATTATCCTCTTTTACTGAGAAAAACAATCAGTATGGCTGGTTTAAAGAACAATGATAAAATAATTTTACTGGAAAAAGGCCAAATCACCTAACACTTTTTAATAGGTTTTTCTGATTTTAATAAATGTTCGCTTTTCTTTGTAACTGATTTCATACAAGTATGGTGTGGCCTTTTAATATATGCTATAGTAAATAAAAAGTATAGAACGCACGGACTGTATAGAAATACTTGCAGGAGCTTGTGCATTAGGAGAAGTTTTATGAAAAAAATTGTTTTTTCAACTGAAAGTGGAGCAGATCTTCCAATAGATTTGATCCAGCAACACGCTATTCAAGTTGTCCCTATGCACGTCGTTATGGATGGAAAAGACTATCTGGATGATGGATCGACACCTGTAACAGACATTTACGATTTTTATGAACGGACAAAAACGATTCCCACGACAACTTCTACAAATCCCAATGAATACCATGAATTCTTTACAAAGATAAAAAAAGCATACCCAGACTGCATTATTGTTCATATTGGCTACACATCAAAAGCTTCTTCATCCTTCCAAAATGCACGTATCGTATCCGAAGACTTTGAAGATCTTTACCTTATTGATGCTTTAAATGTTTCTGGCGGGTTAACGGCTATTGTGATGTATGCAGTAGATTTGTTAGAAAAACAACCTAATATAGAACTTGATCAATTGCTGACTCACATTAGAGCAAGTGTCTTTAAAGCGCGTCTAGCGTTTGTACCAGGCAGCTTAGAGTTTCTAAGAGCTGGCGGGCGAGTATCAAATATGGCTTACCTTGGAGCCTCTTTATTAAAATTAAAACCACTTATTGAGTTGATTGACGGTAAACTGATGTCCACAAAAAAATACCGGGGAAAAATGAGCCGTGTGGCAGAAGAATTGCTGCACGACTACTTGAACCGTTACGACATCGATAAAGAACAACTTTACTTCCTTTACTCGCTTGGACTTGAAAAAAGCATTCAGCATCGTATGAGTGAGCTCGCAGCTGAGAAAGGTTTTAAAAATATCAAATGGATCCAGACTGGATCGGTGATCTCTACTCATGGCGGTCCAGGGGCTTTCGGAGTTGCTGGTTTAGAAAAATAATAGGGCTCTTTATCAAATCGTGTTGGTGTCTCTTAGATTGAAATTTCCTTCGGAACTTACGTGTTTGCTTGTAGAAATCCATGGGACCGCCCTGGAGGGCCCTTTGGGTCTCCAGGGATTCAAGCAGCCACTATTCTTCCAAAAATTTCAAGATTGTAGCATATAGTCATTTCATTTACCAACACCCAAAATGATAGAACTTTTTTAATGGGCTCCAGATATTTTTCAAACGTTTGAAGAACAGTTCTCGCTTTTCTTGGTAAAGCATATTTTTTTGATTCTTCTAAATATCTTTTGAATCGTTTGAAACCACGGTGTTCCAGTGCCCACTTCAATTGATTGAAAAGCGCATAGACACGTTCAAGTCTGGAATCAAGTTGCACAAGGTAATCCGCCATCATTTTTTCAGTAACAGCCCCTTCATATAACCGGTGGGTAAAATAACGGGAAAAATCTAAATCGTCTTCATTTTTAAGCACCAACTTCCATTGTTTTTTTAGTTTTCGATAATCCCTTGGCCTCGTGTAACGCAGTTCATTCATAACCTTGATTCGTTCGCTGTTCAAAGCCCGATTCATATGTTGAACGATGTGGAATCGGTCAATGATGATTTTAGCGTAGGGGAAACAATCTCTCACAAGCTGTGTATAGGGTGAATACATATCCATCGTGACCGTTTTGACTTTGTTTCTTGCTTCTACTGGATACCGCATAAAATAATCCAGCAGGTAAGGCAGTTGTCTATTCTCGACAACATCCGTCAACCGGTGGGTTGACGCATTAATAAACAGGAAGCTCATCGCTCCGGATACATCCTTGACCGACTTGAATTCATCGATGGAAAGATGTTGGGGCAGTTCCTGATTGTTTGGTTCAAGCGTCTCCCCCACTTGGCGCATTACCCGAATCACAGTAGGAGGAGAAACGGACAGGTGCTGGGCGATAAGTGTCATGGATTGTGTCTCTTTCAATTCCATGGCAATAGTTGTCTTGATCGAATTAGAGATGAAGCAATGGCGATCGACCAGGGAGGTTTCCGCTATGAAAGTCGAATCACAGTGCTTACAAAGAAATCGCTGCTTTTTCAATCGGAGCAGTACAGGCTGGAAATTGACATGAGTCAGTGTGAGTGTAGAACACTTTGTGCCGTGTTTGATGAGATCCTGGTGAGAGTTGTTTTTGACACCACACACTTTACAGCAGGTAGGCCGATAGGTCAATTTCCCATGCACTACCAGACATTCTTGATCCTTTTTCTTTTCCTTCATAACAGGAACTTCAGATAAATAAATATTTGGGTCTTTAATATTGAGCAGTTTTTTTATAGAATGAGTGTAGGCCATGTGAATTCTCCTATTCTTTTGTGTGGTAACTTAATTATAGGAGTTCACTGGTCTTTTTTCATTTAAAAATAAAAAATAGTGCCAGTGAACCGATTGGTTCACCAACACTAAATATTATAGAGCCTTTTTTGCATGTTCTATTTAAATATAATACAAATTTTCTGATGGATAGACTGGATCGCAAGTGATATCTAGTCCTAATTTTCGAAGTGTTTGTTCATCATCTTTGTTTAACATAACCGTTGAGTGAGCTTGCACGTCTTGCAGTTCAGACAACTTATTATAGGCCAATTGGGCAGCAGGGTTAGTCACTGCACTAATGGCAAGGGCAATAAGGACTTCACTTGCATTCAAAGCCGCTATTTTACTGTGAAGATCATTTACTTTAAGATTTTGAATTGTTTCTAAAATATTAGGAGACAATAAATGGATTTCATCTGAAATATGAGCTAAAACCTTAATGGAATTTAAAATGGCTGCAGAACAAGAATCCATTAAAGCCGTGGTTCTTCCTGTAACGATTTGGCCATCTGGTAATTCGAATGCAAGAACTGCTGGCATATCGCGTGTTTCTGAGCGTTCTCTCAACTGTTCAGCATACTTACGAGCTGGTGCCACAGGAACTCTATCTTCTTTCTTCAGTTCAACTTCTTGCATAATCATTTTCATATGATTAAGGGTTTCCTCGTCAATTAGTCCTTTTTTAAAATCACACTCTGTTGAAAAACATCTGCGAATAATTTCTTGTTTAGAGGCTTCTTTTACAACTTCATCATCAATAATACCAAATCCAACACGATTAACTCCCATATCTGTCGGAGATTGGTAGACCGATTCTCTTCCGGTAATTTTTTCAATGATCCTTTTAATAACTGGGAAGGTTTCAAGATCACGATTGTAATTGACCGCTACTTGATTGTATTTTTCAAAGTGAAAACTATCAATCGCATTTACATCATTTAAATCTACAGTTGCTGCTTCATAAGCAATATTAAGCGGGTGTTTTAATGGAATATTCCAAACTGGGAAGGTTTCAAATTTTGAATACCCAGCTGTTTTCCCTTGATGGCTTTCGTGATAAAGCTGAGTTAAGCACGTTGCCAATTTTCCGCTCGCAGGACCTGGCGCCGTAACCACAACAATTGGTTTAGTTGTTGGAATGTACTCATTTTTCCCAAAGCCCTCTTCACTTACAATGTTCTCGATATCTGATGGATACCCTTCAATTGCCGCATGAGTAAAGACTTTGATATCTCTTCTTTCTAATTTATTAATGAAGAGTTTCGTAGAGGGCTGTCCGTTATACCGAGTGATGACCACACTATTGATCGCTAAGCCATACCCTCTTAATTCGTCAATTAATCTAAAGACATCCATATCATACGTGATTCCGTAATCACCGCGAATTTTATTCCGCTCTATGTCTCCCGCATAAACACAAATAATGATTTCAGCTTGATCTTTTAATTTTTGCAATAACTTTATTTTTGCATCTTCATCAAATCCGGGCAATACCCGTTTAGCATGTTTATCGCCAATAAGTTTTCCGCCAAATTCAAGGTACAATTTATCGTAATCATTTACTCGTTCTAGGATATATTTTGACTGTTCTTCAATATATTTTTGTAAATCAAATCCTACTTTTTTCATGTGCTTTTCCTCCTATATGATTGTTGAGTTTTAGCAGCATACGTCCGAAACAAAAAAAAGTTAGACTATTTTTGTCGTCCTAACGGTTTTATTTCTAACTACTATTAAAAATGCATACGTTTGTCTATAATTTAAATTTTGCCTAAATCTACTGCACTATTTTTACATCCTTTTCAATTATAGGGGTTTATTTTTTATAATCAATGTATTTTGTCTATGAAATTGTGTAGAATCAATTAAAATGTTTTTTTATCGTACTAATAAAATACTGGACTAAACTTCAGCAACTAAGAGCGAAAGTTCAGTCCAGTATTCTACTGCATAAAACGGTATTAAAGAATCGTTATTCACGCCATGCGATAGCTAACCCTTTTAAAAAGTTTCTAGCGTATCGATCGCCGCATTCTTTGTAATTCCGGTGTCCTTCTTTTCTAAGCACCGCACTCAATTCGCTTTTTGATAAATGAACGCCAGCATTGCCTAATACGCCCAACATGTCTTCACTAGTAAGCGAAAGAGCTATTTTAATTTTCTTAAGCAACACGTTGTTCACATTACGATCGTTTATCATCATTAGAACTGGTTTTTCCGTTTCTTTAGCTTCTGAATCTCGTCTGCCTCTTTTGAATACGATCAAACCATTTAAAAAGGATTCTAGCGTTTGGTTAGAACAGTCTTTTACATAATCATTTTTTTGGAATTCCTCTTCTTTTACTTTATCAGAACTTTCGTTTATTGATTTAGTCAGCATTTTCTTTACGTCTTCTTTTGTTAATTCCAAACCACCTAGTTTAAAAATTTCTACCATATCTGTATCTTTAATATCTAAAGCATATCTCAATCTCACTAATCGGTCATTATTGTTCATCTTATTAACCCTCCAAAAGCTTTCCAATAGTTATCTAGTATCAGTATAAAGCTTTATTCCTATTATTGCATCCTTTGCCAACAGATAACCATCATTTAATGATCCGTCTAGAAGAGTTAAATTATTTCTCTTGTTTAATTAATAATCGGTTGTTGTAATTCGAGATATTTACTGCTAGAATAAATCAAAGCAAAGTCCTTTTAAATTAATCCAGAGAGATTAAAAAGGGTAACAAGTCAATATTTGATACCTTAGGTCCTTTTGCGAATATACCATTCAAAGGGGCATTTTTTGTGCCCAAAAATAGGAGGAATCATAGATGTCAACGAAGAAAATCATACAAGTCGATGAGAAGGTACCAGGAAAATTGCTTGTCCCTCTCAGTTTACAACACACATTCGCTATGTTCGGAGCTTCCGTTTTAGTTCCCATTATTTTTGGTATCGATCCCAGCATTGTTTTACTGATGAACGGGATTTCCACTCTGTTATTCATTTTGATCACAAAAGGAAAAGCTCCAGCTTATCTAGGTTCAAGTTTTGCGTTTATCGGACCGACGAGTATTATCATTGCTAATCAAGGCTTTCAATATGCCCAAGGCGCTTTTGTAGTGCTGGGTATTATCGGGTGCCTGTTGGCTCTTTTCGTTCGTCGTGTAGGTACCAAATGGATCGATGTCGTACTTCCGCCAGCAGCAATGGGAGCAGTCGTGGCTTTGATTGGATTGGAGCTAGCAGGCAACACCGTTCAAGGCGGCTCAATTGGCGCAAACTTGATGACGGATACTGCTGCATCTCAAGACTTTATCGTTTTTTTCATTACGTTGGGAGTCGCTATCCTAGGCTCGGTCCTATTCAAAGGATTTTTATCCACGATTCCGATTTTGATTTCTATCGTAGTCGGTTACCTATCAGCGATCGCTTTCGGGATGGTCGATTTTACACCTGTATTAGAAACTTCTCTTTTCACCATGCCGCATTTTCAATGGGCAAAATTTGATTTGAACGCTATTTTGACCATGCTGCCTGTTCTGCTAGTACTGACTTCTGAACATATCGGCCATCAAGTAGTTACATCAAATGTAATTGGACGTGACTTGATGAAAGAGCCTGGTCTGCATCGCTCATTATTCGCTGATTATTTTGCCTCTGCCTTGTCAGGTTTGATTGGCGGAGTGCCGACCACCACCTATGGCGAAAACATTGGTGTGATGGCTATTACCCGTGTTTATAGTGTTCGTGTGATTGCCGGAGCGGCTATTTTTTCAATCTGTATGGCTTTTGTAGGACCTTTAGCCGCGTTGATCTCTACCATCCCCGGCAACGTTATTGGAGGAGTGACCTTCTTACTTTATGGAATGATCGGGACAAGCGGACTGCGTTTATTGGTCGAATCCAAAGTCGACTACAGCAAATCAAAGAACTTGATTTTGACTTCTATCGTTTTTGTTGCTGGGTTAAGCGGATTAACCGTCAACTTTGCTGGTATCGAATTAAAAGGTATGATTCTGGCAAGTGTGGTCGGAATTATTTTAAGTGTCGCCTTCTATTTATTCGATAAAGCTGGCTGGATGAACGAATCAGCTGAAGAATAAAAACTAACTTTCAATAAAAAGCAAAAAACAGACAGAAAACTTCTTCATTAAAGAAGCTTTCTGTCTGTTTTTGCTTTAGTCCTTCTGCTTAAAAGTCTCTAGCTTCTCATTCAATTTTTGATAAACGACTCGCATCTCAGGCTCTGTGCAAGCTTTAACAGCTTCCGTTAAACTCATCCATTCAACTGCGCTATTTTCATCCGGTTTGATGGTTGTGTCCTCGTTTTCATCGGCTTCAATCAAATAAGTTACATTTAAATGCAGATGTGTCGCAATCGGTTCGCCTTTTTTTAAGTGAGCCGGGACACCTAATATTTCAAGAGAATAAACGTCCCTCGATACTGGAGCAATAGCTGTTACCCCTGTTTCTTCTGCTGTTTCCTTTAGAGCCACTTGCAGCAGATCTGCATCACCGTCTGCATGCCCGCCGACCCATGACCAAGACTGATAGATATTATGATAAGCCATCAATACCTTCGTTCGTGCACGGTTAACGACCCAAGCCGATGCCGTAAAGTGCGCAAATTCATTTTCCCGTGTCAGCAGGTTATCGAATGTATCCATATAACGCAGCATGACTTCTTGCTCTTTAGCTTCTTGAATAGTATAAGGTATGTAATGGCTGATTTGTTCTTTTAAATTCATGTCTACTTCTCCTTCAACAAGTTCTTTACAGAAATTTGAACTATGCACTTAATCGTTTATCTTAATTTACTAAAGTTAGATAAATTCTTTCCATTTAGTTGTTATTCTACCAAAACCTGTCCATAAATTCACCTTACCATCGAACACATAATTTCTGCTCTATTCTTAATGAACAAAAAGGGCTATCTGAAAAGACATAGCCCTTTTTTAAAATCTGAATTTCCGTCATTTTTCTTCCCTTAACCACTTAAAGAAATTGATGGTCATTAAGATCACAACGAATAAAAACGGAAATGAACCAAGCACCGCAATAGCTTGCAGAGATTCCAGCCCTCCTGCATAAAGCAAGATCGCAGCTATACTCGACATGATAATTCCCCATAAGAGCTTGACACGTGCATGCGGAGTCAGATTACCATTTGTACTAAACATGGCCAATACGTAAGTAGCAGAATCGGCTGAAGTAATAAAGAAAGTCGAAATCAGTAAAATAGCCAGTCCAGTGATTACTTTCCCAATACTTCCATAACTTTCCAGCATTGCAAACAGTCCTGTCTCTGTTCCTTTTTCCGTAATAACTTGAATAAGATTGTTATCATTGAACAATTCTTGCCAAATTCCAGTCCCGCCAAACACAGAAAACCAAAGAAAGGTAAAGACTGTTGGAACAATAAGCACTCCTCCGACAAATTCCCGAATCGTTCTGCCTTTTGAAATTCGAGCAATAAAAGAAGAGACGTAAGGTGCCCATGAAATCCACCACGACCAGTAAAAGATGGTCCATTTGTCGATCCATTGTCTATTTTCGGAACTAAACGCTGCTAAACGAAAGCTCATTTCCGGTAGTTTTTGGAAATAATTCCCAACACTTTGCACGAATAAATCTAGCAGATACGCCGTCGGACCAATAAGAAGAACTGCAAGCATCAAAAGAACAGCCAACACAATATTCAGATTGCTTAAAATTTTTACCCCTTTATCTAATCCAGTTGTAGCACTGATAAGATAAAGAACTGTTACAGTTATGATAACGACCAACTGAATAGCAAATGTATTCGGTATCCAGCTGATTGAAAAACTAAGGCCCCCTGCGATTTGCTGAGCCCCTAAACCTAAAGAAGTTGCTACTCCGAATACCGTGGCAATAATAGCGATCGTATCTACGATTGTACCGATAGTTCCTCTATACCTCTTTGCAAACAACGGTGTGACACTCTCACTAATAATAGCAGGCTTGTCTTTTCGGAAAGTCGTATAAGCAATGATAAGCCCAATTAGAGCGTATAAAGCCCAGGGTTGCAAGCCCCAATGAAAAAAAGTATAGGTCATGGATTCTCTAGCATTTGCTAACCTATCAGAAGATGGAATGGCTGGATCATGCAAATGCATGACGGGTTCGGCTACTCCCCAGAAAACCAATCCAATCCCCATCCCTGCACTAAACAACATGGCTACCCAAGAAAAATAACTAAATTCCGGTTTGTCATCCTGACGGCCCAGTTTGATGTTGCCATATTTAGAAAACAGCAAGTATATCACCGCTATCAGAACCGCTGCCATTAACAGCACATAAAGCCATCCAAAACCTTTCGAAATCCAATTTTGCAAAGTCTCTGCAACACGGCTCATAGAGTACTTTCCCAGCAAACTGCCAGGTATGGCACCCCAAATCGTAAAAAGCACACAAATAACGACGGATGATAGATAGGCTGTATAACTTTTTTTCCCACGTTTCATGTTCTCGTCTCCTTTCGTATAGTTTCTTCTTATTATACGGAGAGAAAGGCATTAGACCAAGTTAATTGTCTTTGGATTCTATCTAATCGACTTCCTTCTTCATTTATCATAAAATTGTAGCGAGGCAATACTATCATCATGCATTTTAAAAATTCTTTAAATGGAGGGTTTCAAATGAAAAATACGATAAATATTGGACTATACGTTGAAAATGTAGAAGAAAATGCTTCTTTTTGGAAACAGTACCTTAAAGCTAAAGAAATTGAGCGAATAGAACTGGGTAATTTCGTTGCTATTACGCTTGAAGTGTCGCCTTACTGTCACTTTCAATTATTAGATATCGACTTTATCAGAGAACAATCCCCTGAAGTTGCAGATAACAAACCGTCTATTTTGATTCATACTCCTATTTTCGCAGAAATCCATGATCAGCTGGAAAAAGATCATTATTACACCGGCGAATATGTCTACCAAGGCGATTTTAGAACGTTCAACTTCAAAGACAATGCTGGCGATTATTATGCTGTACGAGAAATGAATTAAACAGCATCCTTTCAAAAGAATAAGAATACCGCTTATGTTAACCAAAACATAAACGGTATTTTTTCTGTTCTTATCAAAAATCGTATCCTTAATCAGCAGAAGATTCCATATCTTCTTGCTGCTTGGGGTAAATTAATTTTGAGCCTTCTCTTACGGCTTTTGCCCCGTACATTCCGATTTCATGCAGAATCGTTTTTTTCTCTGTCATGATATGATGAACCGACAGCCCTTTTAAAACTAACGTATTTGAAATAACCAATCGGTGACACCTCCATGGCACGCTTTCAGAACACATGTAGCATAAGCGTTCTTTATCTTCAATTGCCATCAATCCGCTTATCCCTTTTTCATACTCTTCAGTTAAACTATAGGCAGCATAATTTCGAAAAGAAGGATTGCGCCAGCCGTTGATCAATGATTCATCTATTTCCCGGTTCTTCTTTCTTCTGCCGCCTAATTCCGGCATATGAAGATAGCGAATACCCTGTTCCGGTATCCACTTTTCCATATTTTCTTTATTAAATTGAGGCATATGTTTGCTGCCTGGATACGAACGAACATCAACCAGTGTCTCTATCTTGTAAGCCTTGAGCCAATCAGTAAACTCCTCACTGCTATGTGTTGAATGCCCAATGGTATAAATATCCACTTTTATCTCCCCTTTCTTATCAGTTTCGAAATGCTTTACAGTCTGCTTTCTATTTTTACTTTTATTTTAATTTGTGTCAATATAAGAGACTGGCACATCTTATTCATGCCATCGAATAATCAAAAAAAAATAGAAGTGTGTGTGTGTTTCATTTAAATTCAACCCTTAAGGAGGTTTTAAAATGAAAAAGAATGATAGATCATTATATGCAGCGCTAACTGGAATAAGTGTCTTTCTTGTACAGCTTATTATGGAACTATTTGTAAAAGATCTTATTTCTAATTCTTTTGTTTACGTTATAATCGATTCAATAGTACTTTTTGCAGTCATATATGGAGTTCATATTGTCCTAAAAAACAAAGACGGTAAAAAAAATAAATCCTGAACCGGGATTTAATAAAGTAGTTTCTAACATTTTTGGTGTTGGTAAGCTAAATAAATGTATGCCTGTTCTATACCTTTGAAATTTTCGGAGGAATAGTGGCTGCTTGTAGCCATGAAGAGGATTCAATGCGAATTACGAAGCGTTTACGCTTCGTTTGAGGCTTGAAAACCTGGAGAGCCAAGAGGGCGGTCCCATGGCTTTCTACAAGCAAACACGTAAATTCAGGAGGAAATTTCACTCCCTAAAAGTATCAAACATTCTAGCCATTTAAATCTGGCTTTTCTGCAAAAGCATTTAATCCATTGTACCTATCTGTATGAACGATATCGCTTGCTAAATAGTCATAAATGCTTTTCTCAATTGGTATTCCTTCTTTAAGAAATCCTTTTTCACGCAATTGACCTCTCTCGCCTGGCACGTATACTTGATCGAACCCTTTTGCTGGACGGATTTGGTGCAACTCATCAATCGTTTCTTCAATATCATCTTTAAAACTATCTAAGTTGGTAAAACGCTTAGGATCAATCAAAATATAGAGTTGCCCTAAGTTTCTTCCTTCTGTCATATTTGCGTACATGGAAGAAACGTGCTTGCCAAATGGTAAACCTAGCAGCATTCCTGAAAGGATATCCACCATCATCATCAACCCGTATCCTTTAGGGCCAGCTATCGGCAACAAGCCCGCCACGTCGTGAGGGTTTGTGGTCGGCACACCTTCATCATTTACTGCCCAAGTGTCGGGAATATCTTTATTTTTTGAGCGGGCATCCAATACCTTACCCCATGCTTGAACGGTTGTAGCCATGTCAAATAAAATCGGCTCGCCTGTTTTTCTAGGTACTCCATAAGCAATTGGATTCGTGCCATAGTAAGTTTCGGCTCCTCCAAAAGGAACAACCATAGGATCTGACTGGCACATTGCAATACAAATCAAGTCATTTTCTGCTGCTTTCTTTACATAATAAGAAAGAACCCCGCTGTGGCTCATTTTTGAGACACCTACAATGGCCACACCGCTTTCTTTCGCAAAAGGTATTGCTTCATCTATCGCTAAGTTGCAAATGTACTGGCCTATTCCATTATCTCCATGAAAAATGGCTGAACTTGGACCAGTCTTTTCAAATTTAACTTGAGGATCTAAAGTGACTCCTCCTTTAGCTATTCTTTCTGCATAGTATTCAACACGCACAGCTCCATGAGAGTGAATCCCTCTAGAATCTGCGTAGACTAAGTGGTTAGCAACTTCTTCAGCCTGATCCGAATGCAAACCGGCTTTTTCTAGTTTTTTCTGGATTAAATCGTGTAATTTATCTGGCATTACTTTCACTACGTCTGTCAATATACTCACCTATTTCTTATTATTTTAAGTTACTGTCTATACTTGCACCAGAGGTACGTTTAGTTCTGTTGAAAAACTTATTTAGCTGTCTCTTCCGAAAAAAGAAGTAGACTATCTTTCTCTACCACACCAGTGTAAGCGCATACTGTTTTTATTGCATTAGATTAAACTAACAAATCTATTTATAAAATTGTGCAAATTAGATAACCACGTTTGTATGCTACGTTTTTTGAATGGCATCAATCCATAAGAATTGCCCAACTTCATTCGTTTATCAAAACCGTAAAAGTCAATTAGTGGAACGATTTGCAAAGATGTGAGAATATACGTTTAATGAAAACATACTAGAATAAAGGGGCTTAAAAGTTATGAAAGATATATATAACCTCAGTGTCTACTCTCCAGCCAGCGGGCGGATAATAAAACTGTCAGACGTGGACGACCCAGTATTTTCAAAAAAAATGATGGGAGACGGCTTTGCAATAGAGCCAATGGATGAAAAAATCGTTAGCCCAGCAGCTGGAAAGATTGCTTTTATCGCTCCAACTAAACATGCTATCGGTATTGAAACAAACGAAGGTTTAGCTATTGTCTTGCATCTGGGAATTGATACAGTAGATCTTAACGGTACTCCTTTTGAGCTTTTTGTTAAAGAAGGCGATTCAGTTGCTGAGAACTCAAAGATTTGCTCCATGGATCTTAAAGCAATTGAATCGGCAGGAAAAAAGACGACCGTTATAACAGCCATTACAAATTTCTCGGAAAAAATAAAAGAAATGACGGTTGAATATGGCAATACATCTGCTGGTAATTTGGCTGCTTCTATTGAGCTTCTACCTGGTAACAAAAAAAGCAAACAACACCAAACAGAAAATTACCAAAGTTTAGCTGAAAACATTATTCGTTATGTCGGCGGCGAAGAAAATATCGATAGTTTGATTCACTGCATCACACGTCTTCGTTTTTACTTAAAAGATGAATCAAAAACGAATGGCGATGCAATGCAAGATTTAAAAGGTGTCCTCGGAGTAGCAACAGCCGGCGGCCAGTATCAAGTTATTATCGGCCCGGCTGTTAACGATGTCTACGAGGCCGTTATGTCGCAACTGTCTTTTTCTGAAAACAAACAAGATGCTGCCAGTCCTATTCCTGACAACTCAGAAGATAAAACCGTCTTAGAAAAAATAAAAAATGGTTCTAATCAATTATTAGGGACCATTACTGGTTCAATGACTCCAATCATCAGCATTCTTGCTGCTTCAGGTGTTATGAAAGGGTTATTGGCTTTATTAACAGGATTAAATGTTGTCTCTGAAGCGGGTAATTTTTATTTGCTGGTAAGCGCAATGGCTGATGCAGTCTTTTACTTCTTGCCTATTTTGATCGGCTTCAACGCTGCAATCAGATTAGGCGGCAATGCCATTTTAACAGCGGTCGTTGGCGGTGCCATTGCCTATCCTACCCTCCTCGAAGCTGCTGACAAGGGGCTGAATGTTTTATCGATTGGACCCGTTGATTTTCCATTTGTTTCTTATTCCTATTCTATTTTTCCAATGATATTAGCTGCCTGGTTGGTAAAGAAAATAGAAGCTTGGCTAAAAACATGGGTTCCTGCTTTTCTGCAAGCAATTATTAATCCAATCATTGTTATTGGATTAGTCACTTCAATCACATTTTTGATCACTGGACCGGTCATTACCTGGTTATCTTTTGCTTTGGCAAGCGGCCTTGAAACCTTTCTAAACTGGAACGCGCCTATTTTTGGAGCCATTATTGATGGTTTTTATCAAATACTCGTTATCTTTGGATTGCACTGGGGCATTATGCCGATATATATTAATGACTTTGCAACTTTAGGTTATAGCCACCTCTCAGCCATGGTAAGTGTTACAATCGTCGGCCAAGGCGGCGCAGCATTGGCTGTCGCTATGAAGACTAAAAAAGCAGAGCTGAAAGAAATAGGATACGCAGCAGCCATTTCCGCATTCTGTGGAATTACTGAACCAGCTATTTATGGTATAACACTGCGTTACCGACGTCCTTTCATCTGTGCCAGTATAGGCAGCGCGGTTGGCGGTTTTCTGGTCGGTTTATTAGATGTTAATATGTGGAGCATTATCGGGTCGATCATTGGTCTGCCATCCTATATCGATCCTAAATTAGGGATTACCTCTAACTTTTGGTTTGCAGTTCTTGCAACGGCGATTACATTGATTGTTTCCTTTACACTCACTTATTTCTGGGGGTACAACGATTCCATGCAAATGAGAGAAAAACGTGAAAAACCAAAAAATCCAGCAAAAATGCAGCAATTTTAGTTTTTTAGTGAAAAGAAACCAGATCACTTCCTAATGGATGCCAATTATTAACTAGTAAACGCATTAATGTATTTCTTTCCTACATTAAAAATAAATATTAGTGGACAGCACTCCAAAAAATCAGAATAGTTCTGTTTTCTTGGGGTGCTGTCCATATGAAAAGGTAACGTTATGTTTAGCTTAATCATTGTTATGCGGAATGAAACCAAGTGGTGTCGGTCCCGCAATTCCTAACATAATGAAATCTTCATCAGAATTATTCGCCATACCATGCTTTTCACCTGCACGGGCAACTATAACGTCCCCTGCTTTGATTTGAACTATTTCGCCGCATTCAGGATAATAATCGGCCGTTCCTTCAATGACGATCCAAATATCGTCAGCCTGCTCATGTGAGTGGGTCGGCAATGTCTGGCCTGGATACATGCACCATACAGCTCCTACGCTATTAGGTGTTTCATAGAAAATATGTTTTGTCGCTTCTTCTCTAAATTCTTGAATATCGGGCTAATGGAAAATACGGTTTTTTAAATCCTCTCTTGCTAATTTTGTTAAGTTCATTGTATTTCCTCCTCATTTTCTATCTTTGATTTTATTGTGCATGTGTTGCTCATTAATTCACATGTTAATATTGATAAATTCATGATTGTTAGTTGTGTAACACAAAACCGTACTATTTAGACTGTTTTCTAAATAGCACAAGTTTTTATGTTGATCAATCAGCTTTACAAATGTACGCTGATGGTTGAAACAAATCACGATTTTGGACGAAAGCCTGGGTACGATTATCGCTCAATAACGTTTTGAGGCTCGCCTTCTAAGAACGAAAGTGTGTTATCGAACGCAATGCCAGCCCGCAGTTCCATTGCTTCATTAGTAAGGAAACCTACATGTGGTGTTAAGATCGTATTTTTTGCGTGTAATAATTTATAGTCCCCAGGAATAGGAGGCTCCATATCAAACACATCAATACCGGCTCCAGCAATCTGTCCGTCATTTAATGCATCCGCCAAGGCATCATTATCAACAATTGGCCCCCGCGCGCAGTTGATTAAAATAGCTGACTCTTTCATTAAGGCTAATTTTTCTTTAGAAATCATTCCTTTTGTGCTAGGAACTAATGGGACATGTAAGGATACAATATCAGATTTTCTCAATAATTCATCTAATTTCATATATTCAATATCTAACCCTTCAGCTTCAGGACTTGGAGAATGATCCATAGCAACTAACTTTGCTCCAAATGCTTTAAATAAACGAGCAGTCATGGAACCAATTTTCCCCGTACCAATAATTCCAACCGTTTTCCCTTTTATTTCGCTACCTTGGAACGCTCCTGAGAACTGTTCAGCACGGATGTCTTGATTGCCTTGTGCGATTTGGCGATATAAATCTAAAACTAAACCAATCGTTAGTTCTGCAACAGCCTGGTTTGCATATCCAGCTGCGTTACAGACCAAAATGTCTTGGTTTTTAGCATCAGCGATGCCAACATGGTCTACACCAGTAAAGGCGACATTGATTAATTTTAATTTTTCATTTTGATCAATCACTTCTGTAGGATAGGGGTTATTAGCAATCATAATAACATCTGCGTCTTCGCTTCGTTTCGCTAACTCTGTCGGATCAGTTGTTTTTTCATTGTAGTAAACAAATTCATGCCCGATCTCTTTGATAGGCTCCGCCAATTTTTCAATAAGCGAATCTGGAACATTTAATGGTTCTAATAACTTAACTAACATTTAATCCATTCCTTTCACTATAGGTTAATGACTTACTAAACGGTTTTTCCGAACAACTAGTGAATGAAATCACAAATAGTTTTTCTTTATTTATACATTAACACTAATGCTTAGGATTGTTATTGTCAACTCATTCACATTAAAAAGGAGCAAGAAAAAATTCTTTTTCCTCTTTTAAATGTAGGATCCATCTCTCAAAATAGCGCCAGAAACCTCTAGTTCCGGGTATATTCTTTGAGTTGTTTGCTGATACAGTTAAATCTATCCGTCACTATTCTAAAGTAATCAATCTTCTCTACATAAAAGCAATAGCGGAATAAAAGAAGTAACAAAGCAATTCTGACTAGTGAATCTCCTTAAAGCTTAAAGTTTGACAGGGTTTCTTTTGCTATGCTAGATTTAAAATAAACAAATTCCAATAAAAAGGGAGCGATTTCATGGGCAGAGGTGGTGGAAGCCGAGGTGGCGGTTCATCCGGTGGAAGCCGAGGCGGAGGCGGTTCGTTCGGTGGAAACAGAGGCGGTGCCGGCCGCAGCAGCGGTGGCAGTGGTAGAGGCGGCGGTTCATTTGGTGGCGGTGGTTCATCCGGTCGCGGATCTTATGGCGGCAACCGTGGTTCAGGTGGGCCAGTTTTTAGACCAGGACCTATTTTTATGCCAGGCAGATCAAGAAGCTATCGAAGAAGGCCAAGTTATTATGGCGGCGGAGGCGGAAATTCAGGATGCGGATGCGGAACCATTCTAGCTATCTTGTTCATCCTGTTTGTTTTATTTTCTCTATTTGGCAGTTTTATGTTCAGTAGTTCTGGTAGTCCAAGCAGTTCGAATGATATCTCGAAGTCAACGATAGAACGTGAGCCGTTAGATAAAGGTGCCGTAAATGAAACGGCCTACTTTACCGACGAAGCCGGTTGGATCAGCAACCAAACCGAGCTGACTAAGGGCTTGAAGTACTTCTATGATAAAACAGGAGTACAGCCTCACGTTTACATAACAGATAACATCAACGGCTCAGCCAGTCTAACGAATGAAGAAATGTCCAACTTTTCCAGAGAACTATATGATCAGCTATTTACAGACGAGGCGCATCTCCTGCTTGTGTTCTATGAGCCTGTCCCCGATCAGTATATGGATTATTATGTGACCGGCACTCAGGCGAAAAGTGTGATTGATACAGAAGCTGGCGATATCTTATTAGATTATATCGATCGTTACTATTACGAAGATTTATCAGATGAAGCGTTTTTTAGCAAATCTTTTCACGATGCAGCTGACCGTATTATGGAAGTGACACGTTCACCATGGATCACCGTCTTTATCGTTATTGGCAGCGTTGTGCTGATTGGTCTACTGTTCTTATGGTGGCAACGTTCTAAAAAGCAAAAGAATCTTGAAGCCAAACAAACAGAAGATATCCTCAACACACCATTGGAAAAATACGGCAGCACCGAAGCTGAAGAACTGGCAAAAAAATATAAAGACGATAACGAAAAAAAATAAAATTATCCTTGAAGGAGGAACAAAAACATGGCTATTTTAGACCGTTTTACCGACATCATCAGTGCAAACATCAATTCACTCATTGACCGAATGGAAGATCCTGAAAAAATGATCGATCAATACTTACGCAACATGACAGAAGACTTGGCAGAAGTTAAACGCAATACAGCTGGTGTCATCGCTGAAGAAACCCGTACGAAACGCGCTGTTGATCAAAATGAAGCTGAAGTTATGAAATACAATGACTACGCCAAAAAAGCTTTAACAGCCGGAAATGAAGACGATGCACGTATTTTCCTGAAGAAAAAACAAGAACTGGAAGATGTCGGAACCGGCTTAGCGCAATCTTACGCTGCTGCACATGAAAATGCTGCAAAAATGCGTCAAATGCATGATAAACTAGCTTCTGATATCGAAACTTTAAAAGGCCGCCGTGCTATGATCAAAGGCAAGATGTCTGTAGCGAAAACTCAAGAAAAGCTGAATAATGTCAGCGAATCTATCGGCAAAACACAAGGTGCAATGGGTTCATTCTCGCGTATGGAAGACAAAGCTGACCGCATGCTAGATGAAGCCAATGCCATGTCAGAATTAAATCAAGAACCGGTTGACGAAGCAAAATCACTGGAAGAAAAATATTCCAGCGAAGGCTCAGCCGCTGTTGAAGATGAGCTGAACCGCCTGAAGTCAGATATGGGCTTATAATAACGACTTTTTTCTATTAAAATAAGCAAAGAGGTTGGGACAAAAGTCCCAACCTCTTTTGCATATCCGAATATTTATTCTAGAACGTGTTCCAAAAAGCAGACCCGACGTCCACTTCACGAATAATGCTCGATGGTCTGTGACCATACTGCGCTTATTCGTTCCAGTGATTCGGGTCTAAACGCTTTTTGTCTCACTCCCTTTTTTGGGCTACATTTCATTGATAAAATCAGCAATCAGCTTATTGACATGTTTTGGTTCTTCGTGATGCACCCAGTGAGTAGCTTCCCCTAGCAATACTCCCCGGCCTTCATCACAAAACTCAAGGCTTTTACTGGCCAATTCATGCCCCAAAAATTGATCTTTGGCTCCCCATATCACTAAGGTGGGCACCGTGACTCGAGATGGAATAGTTGGGCCGGAAAGGCTGCGCACATTAGCGCGGTACCAATTGATCATCGAACGCATGGCTCCCGGACGAGACCAGGCAGCACGGTACTTTTGCAAATCATTCTCACTGAATGTGCCTTCCTTGCTGCTATTCCTCAATGCCTTTACCGCAACTTTCCAATCGGACAGTTCAAATAATCTCTCCGGTATCCCTCTAAGTTGAAAGAAAAGGATATACGAACTTCTCAGAATTTGTACTGGGTGTTGTAAGATTTGTCTGCTCATAGCTGCTCCGTGTGGGGCGTTGAGGATGACTAATTTGTGGAGTAAATCAGGATGCTCTCTCGCCACTCTCCACGCCACGATTCCTCCCCAATCATGACCCACAAGAAACACTTTTTCTTTTCCAGAAGCTTTGATCAAGCCCGCAATATCCTCGACTAGATGATCCATTCGGTAGTCGCTTACTTTTTCAGGTTTGTCGCTGAGATTATACCCTCTTTGGTCAGGTGCCCATACTCGGAACCCTTTATTTGCTAAATTAGAAATCTGGTCGCGCCACCCATACCAGTATTCGGGAAACCCATGCAGCAAAATAATCAACTGTCCTTCTTCAGGGCCTTGTTGAACAACATGCAGTTTAATTCCATTCGTTTTTACGTACTTATGCTCTTCTGTTATTTCCATCTATTTTAAACCCTCCTAGTCTACCGGAAAAATCTACTGATTCTCTGTTTGCTTATGGTATGGTTCTCCTTAGATGAACACTTCCATGCTAAGTTAATTTTAACATCTTACATATTTGCGTTTGAAACCTAGCCTTCCTTTATTCATTTCTTTTTGAATACTTTCGTAAGCGTTTAGGTAATTGCTTTTTTCTTTTCTCGCTTGACTTCTACTGTACCTACTTCCGTTGCGATCTGTTTATCGGCAACTTCTTGTGCAATATTAGACTCAGATAATGTTAGGGCTACCACCTCTAGCTAACACTGCTGCCTGTTTTTCAGCACCCATCCTGAGATTGACACCTGTTACCCGCTGCAGCATAAAAGGAAAAATTGTGAACCGCTTGGTCTTTCAACATTTCTTTTCTACAATCCCTTTATAAAACCCTATTCTATAAAAAATCCTTTAGAAATCATCACGTGCTTTACGCAACTCTACAAAATCTTCCAACCTCTCTGCCTGAAGAAACAGATTGATTTTTTTCTCTCGGCCGATGGTTGATGGTAAAGTTGGCTCTTCTTTTGCACGCAGATCATTGGCTTGGTCTAATGCTTCAGAAACTGATTTGTTAGACGGCTGCATAGAATGGGCAAAACGCAGATTCGTTTGCGTGTACTCATGAGCTGCATAGACTTGTGTCTCATCGTCTAAGCGTTTCAATTTCTGCAAGGCATCATATTGGGCTTGGTAATCTCCTGTGAACACCCGACCACAGCCTGCTGAGAACAAGGCATCCCCACAAAATAGGGCTTCCTCTCCCATCAAGAAACTGATATGTCCGTGGGTATGCCCACCTGTTTTGATGACTTGAAAAGTCTGGCCCAATAACCTGAAACTTTCTCCTTCTTGAACAATACGATCAGCTAAGGGCTCCGTTTCTTTTGGTCCATAAATAGGAGTATCCGGATATTTCGCTAACATTTCTTTCACTCCGCCGATATGATCCTCGTGATTATGAGTCAAAAGAATGGCAGTTAAATGCAGCTGTTGTTCTTCCAGGTAATCCATCACACCTTCAGCTTCTCCTGGATCGACTACCACTGCTTCTGTTCCTTCTTCAATAACCCAAATATAATTGTCAGAAAAAGCCTTGATTGGGTGAATGTTCATTCCTATTCCTCCTTATTTGTAATTTTTACTATAACTAACTCATTTTGAAATAAATCGATGATTTTTTCAAATATTCAGTCAAGATGACTATGGATTGATTGGTTCTGGCAGGAGTAAAAACAAGCTTTTCTTGTTCACACAACTCCTCATCTATAATTTGCTTTAATCGTTTAAAATTGAAATTTTGGTAGTTAATTATTCTTTAGGTCCTTTTTCTGATATTATATTCCTATGAGGATGAAATGGAGGAATATGAATTATGTTGAAATTTGAACAAAATATACGTGGAAATGTAGCCCTAGGTATAAATCCACTTGGATGCAAACAGGAAGTATTGAATCAAATCGACTATGTGAAAAATAAAGGGACTTATCAAGGCCCAAAAAAGGTACTAATCATTGGTGCATCATCAAGCTACGGTTTAGCCACTCGAATCAACTTGGCTTTCGGTGCGGGAGCAGATACGATCGGCGTTTCTTTTGAAAAAGGACCAAAGAACGAAAGAAACTTAGGGACAGCTGGCTGGTACAACAATATTGCTTTCCGAGAAGCTGCTGAAAAAGACGGTCTGATTGCTAAAAACTTTGTTCAAGATGCCTTCAGTCATGAGAGCAAGCAAGAAGTCATAGATTATATAAAGAGCGAATTTGGGGGCAAAGTAGACTTAGTCGTTTACAGTCTGGCAAGCGGCAGAAGAACAGATCCTGATACTGGGGAGACATATAGTTCTTCTATTAAAGCTATTGGAGAGCCGGTAGTGGGACCGAATATCAATATGCAAAAGCAAGAGTTCTACACGGAAACCTTAGATCCCGCAACTGATCAGGAAATCCATGATACAGTCAAAGTAATGGGTGGAGAAGACTGGCAACTATGGATGGAAGCACTAAAAGAAGCAGACGTATTGGCGGATGAAGTTCTAACAACTAATTATTCTTATCTAGGAACTGAACTGAATCACGATTACTATGGCGGCGGTACCCTTGGCCGTGCTAAAGCAGATTGTGATGAAAAAGCAGATAATATCAACGAATTACTTACGGACATCAACGGCAAAGCCTTGATCGTGGTTGCTACTGCAGTTACCACTAAAGCAAGTTCAGTTATTCCTTTCTTCCCAGTTTATTGTATCGGTCTTTACAAAGTAATGGCAGAAAAAGGAACTCATGAAACAACCATTATGCATCAAGACCGAATTTATCGAGAAATGATTTATGGCGACAAGCCCGAGTATGATGAAGTTGGCCGATTGAGACCTGATAGTTGGGAACTTGACAGCGACACTCAAGCCAAAACGAAGGAACTCATTCTAAAGTTAAATGAAGAAAACTTTAATTCCGAATTAACTGCTTATGACATCTTTTACAAAGAGTTCTCAAATTTAAGTGGCTTCATGGTTGATAACTATGTTGACCAAGAGGTTACTCTTGAAGAATTAAAAGCATTAAAATATTAATCTTTTTGGCGCCGCATCAAACTATGCCAGTAAGGATTAGGAAGGTTATGGCTCTATAGTCATAGCCTTTTTTCTGTGTATTAATAATGTTAAACGATTTTCTTATCTCATTTCAAAATAGAAAACCTCATTTATTTATAATACGGCTCTCCGTAGTATATCTAAATGAGGTTTTAGTTCTATCTATGAGGAGAAAAACCTCAATGTATTATTTTCTTGAATTACTCCCCAAGCGGTTGAGACTCTGCTGCAAGACCTCTTTGAACGCCTGGTCGTTCTGCAATGCGGTGAGACCATTCTAAGAGATGAGGGTATTCATCCAGATTTAAAAATTCATATGATCCTTCATATAGTTTTCCTGAAGCTAAACGACCGTACCAAGACCAGATGGCAATATCTGCAATGGTATAAATATCGCCAGCTATATAAGGACGCTGTGCTAAAGTTTTATCGAGTAAATCCAATTGTCGTTTCGTTTCCATCGTGAAGCGATCAATCGGATATTTCATAGGCTCTGGAGCATAAGCGAAAAAGTGGCCAAATCCTCCACCAACATAAGGACCTGCTCCTGTTTGCCAGAATAACCAATTAAGGGTTTCAGTCCGACCATGAATATCAGTTGGAATCAGTTGGTCAAATTTCTCGGCCAAGTAAAGAAGAATGGAACCTGATTCAAATATTTCCACACGAGGACTTTGACTTTGGTCAATAAGGGCTGGAATTTTAGAGTTAGGATTAATCTCGACGAAATCCGAACCAAATTGGTCGCCTTCCCCGATATTAATAGTGTACAAGTCATAGTCTACGTCTTCTATACCTAATTCTTTTAGCTCTTCGAACATAATCGTGACTTTAATGCCATTCGGTGTTCCTAGTGAATAGAGTTGGAACGGAGCGTCACCGACTGGTAATTTTTGTTCGAAACGACTGCCAGCTGTTGGACGATTGCCGCCTTTGTTTGAATTCTCTTCTTCCCACTGCCATACTTTTGGTAATTCATATGCTGTCATCATACCACTCCTCATAATGTTTATAGTACCTCCATCATACTACTCCTGTACCAATATGCCCAAGTTTTAGCTTATTTATTTATTATACAGGTCTCTCAACTCCTTTAAGCTGTGCTTTTTGCCTATTGATCTATTAGAAAGCAATATAGAAGATAACATGGGCGTGCCTATATGACCTATTCATGCTAGAATAAAAATAAGAAACTATTGGAGGATGATATTATTATGAAGCAAGAACTCGTTGAGATTTGCCTGCGTGTCAGAAATATTGAGGCTACTTTAGACTTTTATACGAATCTATTCGATTTTGAAGTTGCCAGCCGCAGAGAATTCCCTGAAAATAAGTTTGATTTAGTTTACCTGAATTCTCCCGGTTCGTCTGTTCAAATTGAACTCACTTACAATTACGATGCCGAGCCATATAATGTAGGAAATGGCTTCAGTCATTTAGGTGTGACTGTCAGTGACTTAGAAAAAATGCATGAAGTTTGTAAGGCTTCTGCTTATGAAACAGGTGAGTTAAGAGGACTTTCAGGCGGCACACCCACATATTTCTTTGTGACAGACCCTGATGGCTATCGAATTGAAGTAAAGCGTGCAAAATAATTTTTTCTACTATTTTAAATGTAAGCATGTTGGTTGTTGCCAATATGCTTACATTTTTTAATTCCCTCTTATTATTTCTCAAAATTATTTGTACGTTCATTACTTTCTAAAAACCTCATTTACTTATGGTACGGTTCTCCGTAGTGTATCTAAATGAGGTTTTGCTACTACTCTCGTATTTTCATTTTGTTGATGACATCTAAAATTCGTTTTATACAATATACTAATATGTTTCGTTTTAATAATAACTCCTCTTCTAATTTTTCTCGGTTAGTCATGTTATCTATATTAGGTTTGAAATGAACTTAATTAAGGAAGTTGAGTATTCTATAGATCACACAGAAATCATGATTCTATGTGCACCACTTTATCACTTCTTTTTTATCACATCTTTTAGTATTTTGAAGTCATCCTTTTGAATTTGGTTAAACGTGCTCCCAATTTTATCTTTGAGTATATTCATAAATTCACTTGTCGATGTAATAATGGATACCAATTTTCTTTTATCGAGTGTATATTCAGTAATATACTCATAAGGAAGATCAGCACTCTTAAGTTTTTCATCCATTTTTCTATTTTTCTCGTTCCAGTAAATAATATAATCTAAACGCTTATCAGCATCATAAATTCCAGCTTCCATATCATAAATATTATTTCCCTTGTAGTACTGTGCATCTTCTTTATCTACTACTATGAACAGTAACTTCTCACTAAAATTAGAATCTTTCATTGACTCAGTAATCTCGTACATACAGTTCAAAGACATCAAATATTTCCTCGTTACGATTGAGATAATGAAATCATGTTGTTTAATTGTTTTCATAAACCTATCTAAATCATCCCTATAATTATTTACATTAATATCTCTACTCACACTAATATCATTTTGTTTGTCTAAACTTTTTTCTACTAACTCTGCAAGATCTTTGTCTGCATGAGAATAAGAAAGAAATACTTTACTTACTTTCATTTCTACTACCGCTCCATTCTCATTAACTAAGTAAGGAATTCCACGAAATTTAACTAATTCTTTCGATTTTTCAACCGAGATATAAGGAATTAATTCTCCACGATAATCAACCTTATCAACTATACAGTTGATGTTTATATCTAATAGTTTTTTTGCTTCTTCTAATCTGATGGGGAATTTAGATTTTTTTATATGTAAATTAATGCCATCATCATATATTCCTAAAATTATATCTCCCCCATTACTATTTGAAAAAGCAGAAATATATTTAGCTGCTTTTTCGGGTGATAAGACTGGATGTATATATACTTTATCTCTTCTATCTTTTTCTTTTATGGCCTGTATAATTTCATCTTTTTTTCTCAAATTTATTACACCTCAGTAACTATATACTATAATTTTTTTAAAGGAATTCTTGTTATCCCAGTTGTCTTAAGAAGTTCTCCCAAAGTAATCTCTTTGCAGCCATCGTCTTCTCCATTATCCGTCCACAACTCATAATTTCCACTATCCAGTACTTCTAATTCTTCTTCCCCATAAAAAATAATCTGATTATTATCTGTAGGTCTTATAACGATTATTAGCTCTTTTTCTTCTTTCATAGCCAGAAATATTGTTTCTGAATAACTACTATCTTTCCATTCTTGTAATGTGTTTGGAACAAAATATTTTTTAGATTTTTTCAAATTCTTATATACATTTTCTACGCTTCTTTGTAATAAACTCTCGACATATTCTCTCATTTCCGGTGTAGAAGTGACAACATGTTTTAATAAAGCACGTATATCTTCCGTCTCCAAATCAGAATTTTCTAAAATATCTTTTATTTTTTGATGGTTACTTAAATACTCGTCTAAATCAATTCCATTACGCTCAACTTTCTCTGCAATTGCCATTCTTCGCAAGGTTTCTTTTGTAGAAGAAACTAGCATCCTTTTAGGATACACTTTAGGAAAATATTTTTCAGATAAAGTTTTTTCTTGTAAGAAAAAGTCGTTCAACTTATTAAATATGAATTGTACTTCTTTTGTTCGTTCTAAATTATCAGAAGTCTCATCTACTAGGATTTTGCTCACTTTGTTATCAATTAATTTAGCGGCTTGCTCAGTGTTTTGTCGTTCTGAAGCATCTTCTGAAAAATGAGCGTCAAAGGATTCGATACATTGATTTAATAATTTCTTTTCCCATGAAGGCTTTAATTCAAATAATATTTTTTTTATATCCTCTCTAATATCATCATCGTAATAGACATTCTTAAAGTGATTGAAACACTTGTGTTGTGTTGGTACAAATACATATTTAATTACTTCTTCAATACCTTCATCATCAATCCATAACGAATAGAATCTATCCAGCCATTCACACGCTTCTCTTTCATTAACAAAAGTATTATTAAAATCTATAATAGTCTTATCCTCAAATAATTTATTTACGCTTTTTAGGTAATGGTTCCCACCAAAAACTTTTTTCCAACCTAAAAATGTCTCTGCTGTAGAAGTATTGGGACATCCGCCGTCGGAAAAAAGTTTCCAGAAAATCATACTATTGTCTTCTTTTCTTGTTGTTGGTATATAGACTTGAACATCTCCGGTCTCATTTAAGTACGATTTCCGCTCGTAATTAACCTTCGGCTTATTAATCGGTATAAGAGAACTTCTAGATATATATTCATAAATTTGATCGTAGTAATGTTTTTGCAGGCCCTTATATTGACGTTTTTCAAACAAACAAATATTATATTCATCCCTAGTAAATGTATTATCAGAGCAAATATCTATTAAATTTTTATATAAAGAGATTGCTTCTTCCAATAATTCCCTATTTTGTTGATTCCCCTCTCTTATCGCATCTCGATCTTCTGTTACCCCGAAAAGAGCTGAATTAACTATAATAGGAAAAGCAAAATCTTCAGTTCCAACTAAGGGAAAATCACAAAACAACTTTGGTATATTGTTAGATAAAGGCTTAAAAATACATAATTTCGAGTCTTTATCGTATTCCACAGGACACACAATTTGCACATTATTTTTACTGAAGTAAAATAAACTCTCAATATTAACATTGTTTTTATCTATTGTTTTTAATTGCATAAGTGTCAAATTACTATAAGCTGGATATGTTCTGCTTTTTGCTTTTTCATACCTCTTACCATTACAGTCTACTGACTGAATATTTTCATTAAACGCTAAAAGATAAGGTATAGTTGCTAATAAATCCTTTACTCCTTGTTTTACTGCTTCCTTTGAATCTTGACTACTTCCTGCAATGTTGTAAATGAATTTAGTTTTGTTACTTGTCAGTACTTCATTGCTACTTCTATCCAATTCCTCTAATTTCTCTAGCATTTGTATTGTTTGTTCTTTTATTCCGTTGTAGTCTCTTTTAGTTCGATTAATAATAAAATTCATGTTAGTAGATGTTTCATTGTTACGAATAAAAGTACCTTCAATTTCAACAATTCTAGATAATAAAAATGTTGACATAAAACCCGTACCAAATTTCCCTGTTAATTCTTCACCTGATTCTTCTTTTGTAGACACCTGAGTAATCAGATCTTGAAGATTGTTATATGTAAACGGCTTACCATCATGACTAAATGTTATTCTCTCATTGCTAATCTCTAAATTTATATTGATCTTTTCTCCGTCAAGGGTGCAATCAGATGCATTCTGAATCAATTCCCATATCCACCTACGTCGGGTTTTATTATTATCATCTTCTGAGCCCTCAAAAATGCTATCGAATTCTTTTTTTATTTTTGACGTGCTAGAAGCAAGAGCAATATCTACTAGCCTTCTATTATATTCTTTCACCATAAATTAACTATCAATCCTTTCTCAATTCATAATCTCACGAGACTAAAATCTAACAATTCCTTTTGAGTTTATTCTTGTATTAAAGTTCAGGTTCTCTAATTCCAGTCTTCAATTATAACTTTAATTTTTTCTACAGCTAACTACAAAACTTCATAGGTATAGTGTTTTAGAATTAATAGCTTACAAATTCAGTAATATATAATCATTTTTGTTTATTCTCACATTTCTTTGAATCTGTTCGACAGCGTTTTTGTCTAGCTCTATGTTTTGAATAGAAAAAATATACTTATCATTTTCTTTAACTACAGAGGAGTGCCATAAGGTACCAATAAAATATTTTCCATGCTCGTTAAATCTTGTTCGTTGCTCATACTCTACTTCAGATATTCTTTTAATTGATCCATTTATTTTTACTTTACCTGAATCCACTTGTTCGGGTGAAACTATGTACTTCTTATCTACAATAGCCGCAGAAAATCTTTCTCTACCATTAATATCAAATGGTTTTATGTTTCCTTCCTTAATAGTTTCAACTTCTAAGATTATCAAATCATCATACATTCGATTAGATGTAGACAACCAAATTTTCTTTATCGTTAATTCATTAGAATTTATCAGTACTCTTTTATTTCCCAGGTACTTCAAATTCGAAATAAAATTATTTCCTATTCCATAGTTAAACCATAAGCTTTGTTGGTAAAAAGAAGTTTTACTTAGATAAGAAACAAATCTTTCAATTTCTTCCTCACTTTCAATACAGACTGAAGAATTATAGCAGTCAGGATCTACAGATGTCATTACATCTTGTAATTTTTCCATTTCTTTATACGGATCTGGTTTTTTTGCACTTTCTTTATATTGTTTAATAAATCCTTTTATCTCATTGCCGTTTTGAAATCTTCTTTCAGAGTTTTGGCGAAGAGCAACATTCATTAATTCATCTAAGAGTCTTGCGTCTTCTTCTTCGGGAAATTCACTAGCAAATTTTTTAATTTCAGTTCCGCGATGAGTATAGCCAAAAAAGTACCAGTAACAGATTTGCCCAATAGCATAAAAATCCATGGAAGGAGATGGTTCTCTCCCCCCCTCTAATTGCTCTGGAGCAGAAAAATTATAATTTGCCAGTCTTTCTTTTTTCTTCGTCTCGATGAAAACCGCAAAATTTTCATGAGTAAAATGAGCTATTCCAAAATCTGCAATATAGAAACGACCTTTTTCATCGACAAGAATATTTTCTGGTTTCAAATCTCGATGAATTACTCCTTGTTTATGTAAGTCATCCAAAACATCTACTAAGAAATAGAATAAAGATATTGTATCTTTAAACGATATTTCTCTACCTAAATTTTTTCTATACCTTTTTAAAGACATTTGGTATTTTTTCATTATTATTACTGGGACTACAGAATTCTCTATTTTTATTTCATCATAATCAAGGTAAGAAATGATTGTATTATTATGTTCTATTAGCATAGAATTAAAGTATTCTGATTTAAAGCGTTGCAATTTAGTGTCTGAATCAATGATAGTAAGAAACTTAAGTGCCACTTCTTTACCTGACAAAACACCTGAATAGACTAATCCGTTTCCTCCTTCTCCAATACTTTTTAAATCTGTTACTTCTCCCAATTGTAAAGAGATTTTATTTTCACATTTTTTTATACACTCTCTAATTAAATTTTTATTCAATATATTCCTCTCTTTTCTTTTGAAATATTCAAATATCTTTTACAATTACTTTATCTTCTTTTCTATAGTAAATATTTCTTTTGTTGCTTGCTATATTAGCAAATTTCTTTGATTTATTGTAATAAATTATTAAATCAAAAATGATTGTATTATTTAAAGGATAATATTATTACAATTGAAAACTTCATGTACTTTAAGTAAAAATGACATTAGCGAAAGTAAATATCACTATACCTTTCTTGAACAACCTCATTTACTTATGATACGGTTCATTCTTCATAATTCTAAAGCTGCGGTAAATTTGTTCGATCAGCACTAAACGCATCAATTGATGCGGCAGCGTCATTTTTCCAAAAGAGATTTGGGCATTGCTGCGTTTCATCACTGCTTCGCTTAATCCCAATGAGCCGCCGATGACAAAAACCAAATTGCTTTTTCCTTGAATACCGAGCTGTTCAATTTCTTTAGAAAATGCTTCAGATGTCCGCTGACTTCCTTCAATCGCTAAAGCAAATACATAAGCCTGATCTGAGATTTTGGACAGTATCCGTTCGCCTTCTTTTTCTTTGACTTGAAGCATTTCTGCTTCGCTTAATTTTTCGGGAGCTTTTTCATCTGGAACTTCAATTAATTCAATTTTGCAGTAGCTTACTAGCCGTTTCGTATATTCTTCGATTCCCATTTTTAAATACTTTTCTTTTAATTTTCCAACAGTAATAATTTTGATATTCACAGTTATCCCCCTTTAAAACGTAGTTATCCACAAAAGTTATCCACATGTCCACAACTTCATCACTTCATATGGTAGACGAATACCCGTTCTCTACCACATATATGGCTGGGCTTTGGCAATAAGCACATTTCACTTCAACGTTATCCACAGGGTTAACAGGCTTCAATATCGGCATTTCAAAACCGCCGTAAACAGCATCATCTAGCGCTTCTCCTACATCTTCTTGACAAGCATAAATACAATCCATCCACAGTCTCCTCCAATTTTTGTGGATAACTTTCGTTTCCACGATGTGTGTCTTTTTCCATTTTACAGCACTTATGCACAATGTTCAAAACTATTTTGATTTGTTTATCCCCAGTTTTGAATTTTTTACGAAAAAAGCCTAAAAAAAACCGAGTATCCACATTGTTAAAATGTGAATACTCGGTTTTTTATCTTTAAGTTATCGACTCTGTATCGGTCATGGTGATGGTTGTTTTTTCTAATTTTCCATTGCGGTAATACTCAACTTCAATTTCTTTGCCAAGCTCAGTTTTGTAAATTTCTTTACGCAACGAAATGGTATCAACAACGTCTTCGCCATTAAATTTCACTATAACATCGTATTGCTCTAAGCCGCCTTTTTCTGCTGCTGAATCAGGTTGTACCTGTCCAACGACTACACCTGCTGTCACATCTTTTGGCAATTTCAAGACACTTGCTTGTTGCTGCTCAGATATTTGTGAAATATCCAAGAGGCTGATGCCAAGAACAGGACGAACAACTTTACCTTCTGTTTCTAACTGATTGATAATGCTGACAACATCGTTACTAGGAATAGCAAATCCCATTCCTTCAACCGTATCTGTCGAGATTTTCATGGAGTTGATTCCAATTACTTGTCCAGCAATATTGATCAAAGCCCCTCCTGAGTTCCCTGGGTTGATCGCTGCATCAGTTTGCAAAGCTGTCATTTCCCAGTCGATGACGCCATCTCCGTTAATGTCTGTATCCACGCTCCGATTTTTAGCAGAGATGATACCCTGAGTAACAGAAGATGCGAAATTAGTACCTAGCGGTGAACCAATAGCAATAGCAGGCTCGCCAACCGTTAAACTATCAGAATCTCCAAAAGTTGCTGCTTTTGTCACGTTTTCAGATGGAATAGATAAAACTGCTAAATCGGTCCAAATATCTGTTCCGATAATTTCAGCTTCTACTTTTGTACCGTCTTTCATCAGCACTTCAACGGCATCCGACTCGTTGATAACATGATTATTGGTCACGACATAAGCGGTATCGCCATCGATTTTATAAATGACGCCGCTTCCTTCACCAGCAGTCTGCAAACTAGAATCCTCTGACATATTTGTACCATCAGAATCAGAACCAAAAATGCCGCCGAACCCTTCTGTATTTTGCTCTTGCATATTTACGACTGAAACAACCGAATCTTCAACTTTCGCTACTGCATCAGTTACTTCAGAAGTAACATTGACGCTGACATCGGTAGTTGTTACTTTACCATTCTCATCGACTATCCCTGTTGAATTAGTGGGCGTATCGGATTCCATCGTATAAAGGTACCCTCCACCCAACAAAGCGACAACCAATCCACCGATCACTCCGCCAAGAATACCCGACTTTAATGACCCTCGTTTTTTAAATTTCGTTTCATTCGTTGATTTTTTATTATTTTGGCTCACTTTAATCACCTCTCACCTTTTTTTATAGCTTTAGTTTAACCTTAATCTTTGAATTTTTTATGAAAACAATTAGACCAATTAACACTTTTTTCTTTTAATTTACCATAAGTATCCTTCTTACTGACTTTATCTGCTCTCACTTTTCTTTATTCTAACCTTAATTTTTAGGGATAGCCATCATCTTCCCTTATTCGCATTTTTTGCAAAAAAAATCCAAACCATAATCGTTCTTTTCTATGGTCTGGAGCATCGTTCATTTAATTTTCGTTTACATTAAATAACAAATAAAGAAGTTGGTTCACTAGGATCTGTGTCGTAAACAGTGAAGGTTTCACCTACCCCGGTCCCTTTTTCTTTTAAAATACTTTCAGCAGTCATACGGGCTAATTCTTTGATATTGTTGTCTTTGCTTAAATGGCCTAGGTATACACGTTTGGTTTTTTCTCCTATGATTTCAGCTAAAGCTAAAGCACCATCTTCATTTGATAAATGACCTTTATCGCCTAAAATCCGTTGTTTTAAATGCCAAGGATAAGCACCCATCCGCAACATTTCTAAATCATGGTTGCTCTCGAATAAATAAGCATCTGCATCCGCTAAAATACCACGCATCCTATCGCTCACATATCCTGTATCGGTCAACATCACAAATCGTTTATCGTTCTTATGAAACGTATAAAATTGGGGAGCCACAGCATCATGAGACACACCGAAACTTTCTACATCTACGTCTCCAATTGCCATTGTTTTACCCATTTCAAAAACAAATTTTTGCTCTGTTTTGATATCGCCAATAATCGGAGACATGGCTTCCCACGTTTTTTCGTTAGCATAAACATCTAATTTGTATTTACGAGCTAACACACCAACCCCATGTACATGATCCCGGTGCTCATGGGTAACTAAGATACCGTCCAAATCGGCAACATCACGATCGATTTTTTTTAATAATTCAGTAATTTTTTTTCCGCTTAATCCACCGTCAACTAATAGTTTCTTTTTTTCTGACTCAATATACGTCACGTTTCCAGAACTGCCACTCGCTAGAATACTGACTTTTAATCCTTGATTTTGGCCTTTTAACATTTCACTAATCCCCCTCGATCATCCCACTCATTTTATACCAAATACCGCAAAATATCTACCTGTCTGTTTGATCCTAATAATGACCAACACGGTTTGATAAAGAACCAAAAAAACCAGCGAACCAAGAAAAATCTCTTAGGTCGCTGGTTTAAGGGTTTGGTTGTTTATTGTTTCTCTGAAGACAGCTCACTGGAACTCGATTCAGAAGAATCGGCAGATGAGTCGTCTTTTTCTTCTGATGCCGGTGTCTCTATAGAAGAACTCTTGATAATAGTGCCATTAATAGCATCGACACGCTTCGCTTGCGTATCGGTACTGGAATCTATTTCTACAAACCAGACAGGCGCGTACATGCTTAATTCTTCCAAATTCAGTGTGCGGTAATAACCTAAAACAGGCTTTTTCACAGTGGTATCTGCCGGTATTTCATTATTTTGATACAAAATATCGACGGCATTTTTATCTGTGATCAATTCACGACTTTCACCTTGCACCGTGACTGGTCCTACATAACGTTGTTCGTAAGAAATGACTTGCTTACTGCTGTCTAAATGAAAAATGATTTCTGAAGTTCCATCGGTAATCGGAATATTATTTGCAATTTGTGCATAAATAATTTGTTGCCCCGAGGGAATATAGCGGAAAAATTGATAGTCTTTTCCAAACAAGATTTGATCGCTTTTTACGAAATCGTTTAATTTTTCGATATCTTTAGACGTTAATTTTTTTTCTTGAGACAAGGCAATTGGATTAGATAAGATACTGCTGTAAATCGCTCCATTTTCTTCAACGATTCTGGTTTGATTGCTAAGTTTGTCGCGGTTTTCTGTTAACAAATCGTTTGCTTCAGTTTGAACATATGGAACTTTGTTTGTTTCATTTTGGAACTTAGGCAACTTGATGTTGGCTTTATCCATTTCATCTATAAAATTCACTTGAACATTAGAATCATTTTCTGAGAAATCATTGTAATTTTTATCAAAATAAGTCACTAGGAGAAAAACATTCAGTGCCAGGAAGGTCAGGACAAAAATGATTTCAATTCGCTTAAAGTCCATTGCTCTCATCTCCTCCATCCTGATGCAAATCTCGAGAGTTCAGCCAAGAACCATTGACATAAATGTACCAATCAGGCTCTAAACTAATCACTCGGCTGGATTCAGAACTATTAGACCATGTGTACCCTAATTGGATATCTTCGATCTCTTCGATGGCATAACCTTGTTCTGCTAAATACAGCAGCAATTCTTCCCCATTTAGTAGTTCTTTTTGATTGTCTTCATCTGAAATCGGCGTTTGTGCAACCATTAATGGTACTTGTAATTCTGACATGCCATTTTCAACAACTGTAATGTGTGTTGCCCCATAATCGGTCGTTCCGAAAACAGGATAACCCTCAATATACCGACGATAGGTGACGACATTGCTTTGGCTGTTGTAGTCAAAGAAATGGATTTCATCGGACCAGTTTTCATACAACATCAATTCAGTGAACGAATCTCTTAGCGTCTCAGTTAACGGCATTTTTTTGTCCGATGCGCGATTACGGTAATAACTTAGAATATTCGTGTCTTCGTTGACAAACATTTTACTAATGTAGTCAATATACTGAACGGAATTTTCACTCCGCGTTTCTTTCACTTCAGAAGTATCGTCAAATAATCGTTCAATAAACAGACTATTCGGCTGTCTTTCCACCATATAGGTTAGATAAGGCAGTTCAAACGGGGCAATCGGTAAATATATGTTGTTGTTCTTGGCCTTCACGGTCATCACAGACTGATAAGCTGCTTCTTCTTTTCGAAGAGCCGCCATCAATTTTTCCTGATCCACACCTTCTAGGCTGCTGCTGTACAATAAATCAGAATCCGTATTATAGAAATAAATTCTGTCTGGGTCAGAAATAGAAAGATACACCCGATCAAACGTCCGATTCTGGTACTCTCCAGGCAAATTGGTAAATTTATCGCTCATCATTCCAAAAGGAATATTTTCCAAATAAATCAACTCTATTTTATCTGATTGAGACAGACTGTTCTGATAGTTCTCATTCGAAATTTCTAAAGGATCTTCTAAATTTTCCATTTGCCAATCCACCATAAAAAATTTGGAGAACGTCGACAAAGTCGCACGATTAGTCGTTATTTTGTCCATTCCTGCTTCATGTAAAACAATCTGCGAGGGACCGAACACATGCGAAAGCTGTCGTGAAATTGTCACAGAAGAGGTCTTTTTTTGATCGTTGTTGGTTTGTTCATCGTACTGACTCGGCATAGTCCAAATCGCCCAAGTCAGAAAAAGACTGAGGATAATGAGAAATATCAAAGCTATTCTGATAAATCCTGTTCCTTTCATTCCCAATCATCCTCCTCATAAGGGAGATACGGCAACGAAACATAAAAGGTTGTCCCTTTTCCTTCGATGCTGTCTACCCAAATTTTTCCGCCATGTCGTTGAATCACTTCTTTAGAAATGGCTAGACCCAGACCTGTTCCGCCCATCGAACGTGCTCTGGCCTTATCTACTCGATAAAAGCGGTCAAAGACATGCGGCAAGTCTTTCCTTGGTATTCCCATTCCTTGATCAGAAACGCTGATAACGACGCTATTATGCGTTTCCTGCAGCCGACAAGTGATCGTTCCGCCGTCCGGCGAATATTTAATAGCATTATTCATAATGTTATCAAATACTTGCATCATTTTATCCGTATCTATTTCGGCCCAAATCTGACGATTGGTAAATTCGCGTTTGATTGAAAAGGCCTTTTTAGGTTTATCCGAAGATTGGATCATCATATCAAAGCGATCCAGTACGTGGCTCATCAATTCATTGATATTGATGTACTCCAATTCCAATTCGCTATTGCCTGCATCCATTCTTGATAAGTTCAATAAATCAGAAATCATACGAATCATGCGATCGGTCTCTTCTTGCGTAACTTGCAGAAAATTCGGTGCGATCTCAGGATCTTTCCAAGCCCCATCGATCAGAGCTTCCAGATAGCTCCGCATGCTGGTTAATGGTGTTCTTAACTCGTGTGAAACATTCGAGACAAAGTCTCTGCGTTCCCGTTCTATTTTCTCTTGTTCCGTTACATCATGCAAGACGCAGACGATTCCGCTGATAAAACCCGTTTCTCTTTGGATCAAAGAAAATCCTCCTTGCAAAATCAAGGGGTTTTCAGGCGTTGAAAAATTAAAAGATAACTCTTCTTCATTTTCTAATAATTTACGCAATGAAAATTCTTTTTCTTTTTTCAGAACTTCCAGAATGGATCGGCCAATCGCTGTTTCTTGCGTAACATTTAGCATCTCCATGGCCATCTCGTTGATGATCACAATTTTCCCTCTGCGGTCAGTGGCGATAACGCCATCTGTCATGTGGGTCAAGACACTGTTTAATCTTCTTCTCTCTGCTTCTGTTGATTCCTGTGCTTCTTCTACTTTGATGGAAAGGTCATTGATCGCTAAAGACAATTGTCCCAACTCATCCTCACTGTAAATTTTTACTTGTCCAGAATAATTGCCTTCTGCCATTTGAATAGTTTGGTGAGTCATTTCAGTGATTGGTTTAGTGATTGCTCGCGAAATAAATAAAGCCAGCAATACTGTCAGACCCATAGAAATAAGCGAAGCATTTAAAAAGATGATCGTAATTTCTTCAATTTGTTGATAAACACTTTCAATATTGGTTTTTAATGAAATGACGCCTAATACTTCATTAGAGCCGTCATTCGCTATAATTGGAGAAACCAACTTCCAGATTCGGTCGTTGGTTGTTTGATCCGTATATTGACTTGTGGTTTTACTGCTTAACAATAAAGCTTGATGAACATCACGATCTTTCGATTTCATGCCGACAACCGATTGATTCGTTGTGTCGCTTGTTCCTAAAATGTAGTGTTGTGGATTGATGACTTGGGCTTCTAGTACACCATTTCCTGAAAAATCTCCTAACAACCTTCCAATTTCTTCATTCAAATTCCGATTTTCTTTGTCTACTAACAGAGGTTGCAACGTATTGTCCAAAAATCCTACTTGAAGTCTGCGTTCCTCTTGAAAGTTATCAATCAATTGTGTTTCTAATTGTCTAACAAAATAGGCTCCTATCAATTCTAAGGCAACCAATAATAAAACAATGAACACGAAGACAATTTTAAAATCGATCGATTGAAAAAACCCAATTTTTTTCTTCATGAACTTCTACTCCTGTTCAGGGTTTCTTAAATAATAACCAACGCCACGTCTTGTAACTAACCAAGCCGGATGGCTAGGACTATCTTCAATTTTTTCTCTTAATCTTCTGACTGTTACGTCGACCGTTCGAACATCTCCGAAATAGTCATAACCCCAGACGGTCTGCAACAAATGTTCTCTGGTCATTACTTGTCCTAAATGTCTCGCTAAATAATGCAGCAGTTCAAATTCCCGGTGAGTCAATTCAATTGTTTCGCCTCTTTTTGAGACAATATAAGCATCCGGGTGAACGGTTAATGCCCCAACTTCAATGTCGTTTGTTTCTTCTTCTTCTACAACTGCTGCTTTTGCATTTCCATGTCGTCTCAAGTTAGCTTTTACACGTGCAACCAATTCTCGATTCGAAAACGGTTTGGTTACATAATCGTCTGCACCCAATTCTAACCCTAGTACTTTATCAATTTCTGAATCTTTAGCCGTTACCATGATAATTGGCATATCGTGCGTTTTACGTATCTCGCGACACACTTCCAACCCATCGATTTTAGGCAGCATCAAATCCAATATAATTAAATCCGGTTCAACTTCTTCAACTTTTTCGAGGGCTTCTTCACCATCATAAGCCGTATATACATCGTAACCTTCTTTTGTTAAATTAAATTTCACTATATCTGAGATTGGTTTTTCATCGTCTACTACTAATACTTTTTTCAATTTAAACCCTCCTTAGAGTTTTAAGCTCTCACATAAAGGCACATTACTTCCATTGTATCCTTTCATTATACCCAACCTAAGAACGAAGTGCAAAAAAATTAGAGAAATGGCTTTCACTCTCTAATTTAGGACAGCTGGATTATTTTGCTCCAGTAGTGTGTTCAATTGTTCTTTTGGGACAAATAGGCCTGAAAAAATCTGATCTTTCAGGCTGCTGAGCTCTTCTATCATTTATCTGGACTTTTCAAAACCACTAACGCAAGCGTTTCTCCTGCAACAGCATGTTCCTCTTGATTTAATTCATAATGATAAAGAGAGCTGCATCCATTGATAACGACCACTGAAGTAGTCGTCTTGCAGCCTTGACTGATGAGGTAATCAAAGTCTACGGTAACTAAGGGCTCTCCTTGTTTAACCATCATACCTTCTTTTAATGAACTTACAAAGCCTTCTCCATTTAAAGTAACGGTCTCTAATCCAACATGAACCAAAACTTCTATCCCTTTATCCGTCACGATACCATAAGCGTGTAAGGCACCAGCAACTTGAAATAATCTGCCGCTAACTGGAGCAAGCACGATGTTCGATGTCGGTTCCATGGCGAAACCGTCTCCCATCATTTTCTCAGAAAAGACCGGATCAGCTACGCTCTCGATTGAGATGATTTTTCCATCTGTTACCGCAAATAATTCTGTTCTTAGCACTTGGTTTGGGTTTGCTTGTTCATTTTGATTTGAAAATGCGTCCAATTTTAGCTCTCCTCCTAACTTCCCTACCTTGTTTCATTGTATTCTCCATTGTTGTACCGTATGTTTTATTTACCTTTTATTGTAACTGATAATGGCGCGTTTGACTACACGTTCAAAAAAACGTTCTTTCCTTTGACAAATAAAGCTAAAAGCAAGGAGAATACGATTTCATATTATTTGGAAATTCCTTGCTTTAATGGTATTCTATAGACACTAAACGGTGTTTTTACTTTAGAAGGGAGCGTGAAAATGACATGTCAGGTGGAATCATTGCAGTTGTCATTGTTGGTTTAGCTTTGATCGCGTTAATTGTATTTGGAATAATTTTCGGAAAAAAAGTTTCCAGTCTAATGAAAGCTGCAGAAAAAACCGCAACGAATGCCCAAGATAAGATTGATTTTTTCACGAGAGAAGCAGATGCAATAAAGAACAAAATAGATCAGTTAACACAGGAGGTTAATGGAATGACTACAGAAGTTAATGATAAAATGAAAAATATTGATTATTTTTCTCAATCGATCACCGATTTTCAAAATGCTCTTGACGAATTGAAACAATCAGGTACAGATGCAGTTTCTCAATTTTTTGGCTCTTCTAGCAAAAAAAACAGCAGTCTTCCAACTTTCTCATTGCTTAAAAAAACAGCAGTAAGGCTGTTTAAAAAGAAAAGTTCGAAAGAAACAAACGTTGATTTTAATTAAAAAATACATTTTTGAAGGAGAATTTAAACATGTCTAAAAACAATTTCATGGGAACTTTATTTGTAGGTACAGCTGCTGCTATTACGGCTTTGCTCTTTGCTCCAAAATCAGGACGAGAGCTACGTGCAGATCTAAAAAAAGAAGCACTTTCGCTACAAGAACAGGCGATGGATAAAGTTAACCAATTCACTGATGAAATAAAAGAAACGTATCACGAAGTTGAAGAAGAAATCAATTATACAAATCCTGATTTAGCAGAAACGATGGAAAATATTGAAGATGATTTGTACACAACGAATGTCAAGACACATGGTTCTGACGTTGTTCTTCATTCAAGCAACCTTAAAGAAGAAGACACAACTACTGCGCCAGACCAAGAATATCCGCCGATTGAAGATTTAGAAACACCAATGCCGACAGATTTCAAAATCGATGACAAACGTGGACAAATCTAAACAAACATTCTCATTAAACAATTAAAAAAATAGGATTCCAACAGTTAGTTACGCTGTTGGAATCCTATTTTTACTTTTCTTCCGCTGCTTCTTCTGGCTTTACGCCTTCTTTTGCCCAAACGGAAATCGATCCGGCTTGGACTAAAAAATACCCATTCCCGTTTTCATCAATAACTACTTTTTCTTCATGATTTCCAGTATAATCCGCGAAGGTTTCCCCGGCATGTTGTTTGCCCATCTGCATCTCTTTATAACCTGCTTCTCCATTTGACAGCACCACTGCGCAGCCATAAGGGTGTTGTTCATTCCCTAAACGCGTCCAGCCAATACAATTAGGGTGATCAAAGTAATCGACTTGCTCGCCATAAGCATGATGAGTCCGAATATATAACAGCTTATCAATCATCTCTTGTTGTGGAGCTATAGGGTTCTCTCCTTGTATCCCATAATAATCCCCATAAAATAAACAAGGATACCCTTCTGCACGCAATAAAATGACACCATAGGCCAGAGGTTTAAACCAAGATTCAACAAAAGACTCCAACGATTGACCAGGCTGTGAATCATGGTTATCGACAAATGTCACCGAATACGAAGAATTTTTTTTCATCAATGTAGCATCAAATAGCTGGCATAAATCGTATTCATTTCCTGATTTTGATGCTTGTTCTAGGTTAGTATGCAACCCCACATCAACTAATGCCAAATTGAAGTCTTGGTCTTCCAAATAACCTTCTACACTTTCATAAGCTGAATCCCAGTATTCACCGACCACAAAAAATTGTTCGCCAAATTCATTTCGAATCGTTTTAACTAGATCGTATATAAAGTTCTCGTTAATGTGCTTCACAGCATCCAACCGGAACCCATCGACACCTGTTTCTTCTATGAACCACTTGGCCCATTTTTTAGTTTCCTCAATGACTCCTGGATGTGCATAATCGATATCTGCATACATTAAATAATCATAATTACCATATTCGTTGTTTACTTTGTCGTCATTGGCCCAACCTTTATTTTCGCCTTCAATACGATAGATTGCTTTTTTCCCATTCTCTTGATTGTAATCAATTCCTGAAAAATGGACCCATGACCACTGAAAATCAGAATAAGTGCCTTTTCTGCCTGGGAAAGTAAATTTTGTCCATCCTTCAATTTCATAAGGTTCGCTTATCGTTTGATTACGATCATCCGGATTCACTTCGCTGGCCATAAAACGTTCTGTTTCATCTGCCCCGGCTTTATGGTTCAATACGATATCCGCATAAACTTGAATGTCATATTTATGTAGCTCATCAACCGCAGCTTTTAATTCTTTTTTCGTTCCATATTTGGTTCGAATAGCGTCTTTTTGATCAAATTCGCCTAAATCATACAAGTCATAAATACCATAGCCTACATCATTGATGCCCGTTGCTTTAAAACAAGGCGGGATCCAAACACCTGTCACACCCATTTTACTTAGGTGTTCTGCATCTGCTTTTAACCGTTCCCAATGTTTTCCGTCTGCTTCCAAATGCCATTCAAAATATTGCATCATAATCCCATTCTCTTTCATGTTGCACTCCCTTTCCAAATTGTTTTATTTTCGAAATGTTCTTTAAGTAAATAGTACTGGCTATTGCTCTTTTTAGCAATTTTTAAGCCATTCTTGCTTGGTGAAACCAAACTTATTCTCAAAATCGGTAAAAGTTTAAAAAGCACGTTTTTCTCTTTATTCCTACCACTTCTAATATGGGTTGCTTTTCGTTTGGTTTTTCTTATAGTGAAATTTTCGAAATCGAAATTTTTCTGATCAACTAGTAATCTCCTTCATCATGCAAACTCATTTTTGAGAAAAATGATAAGGGAAATACCTTCTAATGACGCACCGATAGCCGTTTCTTATATTATTATGAGCTGGGCAGGTTCACCCTAACAAGTCGCTAATATTTTATTACCCGTTTGTTAGGCAGAGAGCTGATTGCTCACAATGGGTTACGGTTTTCCTATTAAATTGTGACCTACCCACTAATCTAGGACCCAAGAGGGTATCCCCAAAAAATAGTTTTGATATAAAAAGCGGTTATTTAATTTAAGTCATATCATTCGACTCTTTAATAAGCGAATAGTATAGTAAGGTTAATAAACGAAGGAGGGAAATAACAATGAAAACATTAGACAGTGTTGCTTTAGGCCTATTGATCGTTGGTGGATTAAACTGGCTGTTAGTTGGACTTTTCGAATTTGATCTTGTAGCTATGATTTTTGGTGGACAAACTGCAATTCTTTCAAAAATCATTTACGTAATTGTTGGCTTGTGTGCATTATATGCTTTAAAGTTCTTCCCCTTAATTTCGAATTCGGATCGCAGAAATAGATAAGTCTAGTTAAAAACAGGAGTTGGGATATAATCCCAACTCCTGTTTTTAACTGTTTCATTCTTTTTCCTAGATTTCAAAAAGCAATAATAAACTTCGTTTTTAAAAAAACTTATCCTAAGGCTACATCAAGAATCATCATGATCGTAAACCCAATCATCAACCACATAGATGCTAAGTCCTTATTGCCATTTTCTTGCGAGCCTGGAATAACTTCTTCAGCTACGACAAAAATCATCGCGCCTGCAGCGAAACTTAAAGCAAATGGAAGAAGAGGCTGCATTAAGGTTACAGCTGCTACACCTATCAGAGCTGCAATAGGTTCAACAACTCCCGAGAGTTGTCCATAATAAAAACTTTTCCAGCGGGATAAGCCGTCTCGTCTAAGCGGCATCGAAACTGCTGTGCCTTCCGGGAAATTTTGAATGCCCATCCCGATAGCTAAAGCAGTTGCTCCAGCTATCGAAGCTTCAGGGTTTCCAGTTGCGACAGATCCAAACGCCACCCCTACTGCAAGCCCTTCTGGGATATTGTGCATCGTGATCGCTAAAACTAATAATGTGCTTCTGTGCCTCTTATATGGCTGAATTCCTTCAGCTTCGGCACGCGGCGTGTTGGGATGTAAATGCGGAATGACTTTATCTACTCCCCATAAAAAGAGGCCTCCTGACATAAAACCAACTGCCGCTGGAAACCAAGATGGAAAGGGTCCGCTTTCTGCCATAGATAAGGCTGGTGCTAAAAGAGACCAAAAACTTGCGGCGATCATAACTCCGCCAGCAAAACCAAGCATCCCGTCCATTAATTTTTGATTCACTTTTTTTGTCGTAAACACAAGGGCTGCTCCAAGAGCTGTCATTCCCCAAGTAAAGAAAGTCGCAAGTAACGTTTGCATTACGGGACTCAGTGAGCTTATGTATTGAATCAACTATTTCCCTCCTATTCTTTTTTTTCATATAAAATAGTTTTCTAACTGACTGATCACTTTCTTCAAATAAAAGTGTTTTTTTGCTGTTATAACCAGATAAAGGAGGAAAGCAAGAACAACGCTCTTTGCTTATCCCCTTATTATTCTATCTTTTTTAGGCAACACTGCCAAATATTATTTAAATCAATGGTTTTTTCTCTGGAGAATTTTTTTGCATTTCTTTAGCATCATCCACGACAATCAAAATTCTGCCTTTTTCCAGCTCGTTTTTATAATCTAAATCGCTAGCGACGTCATCGGACACACCATATTCAGCTAACGGGTTTCCTACAGAATTTCCCTTTTCATAGTCTTTCACTGTGAACACATCTTTGATTTTTTCCCAAACAGATTCTTCATCTTCGTGATCTTCTTTTGTGGCATCAGCAGTCGACACTTTTGCTTCATTTAAATCTTTCAAATTAGGATTTTTATTTTGACCGGTAACAACAGTAATTTCATTTGCTGTATAACCTTCTGATTTTAACTGGTTAACGGCCTCAAGTGTTTCTTGGGCATTATCGTAGATACCTTTTACCATCATGCTCATTATGAACCCCTCCTATTTTCTCCACTTCATTGTGGTTGTTCTTCCACTACAAATAAAAGGGTACCGTTTTAACTAAAGCAAAACAATAAATATGCTTATTTCTAATTCGAGCTAACACAATGACCGCAGTACTTTTTCATGTTGTTTCTCTCTGTAAAAGAAAACAAAAAAAAGACGCAACAAAACGTTTTCAAAATGCTTTCGCACCAACGTTTGTCCGTCTCGTGGGTTTGGCACCCAATGGGCTGTGGGGGGATCGAACCCTCGACCCGCTGATTAAGAGTCAGCTGCTCTACCTACTGAGCTAACAACCCTTATATCGATCATGTCCATCTATAAGAATAATTTTAACACAACAATTGCTACTTGCGCAAGGTATCCTTTAATTATTTTTCGTTGTTCCGCTTAAAAAATTATGGTCCAGGCCATTTATAGAGTGATCTTTGAATTAAAAAACGTAGAATAGAGCAAAGAACATCTACTAATGAATTGTATTATATAAAAAATAGGAGCTGAGACATATGCCTCAACCCCTTAGTTTATAGTAAAGCTTATTTATTTTGCACGAACATCTTCAATTGCATCAAGTTTTTTGACGTCTTCAGGAGTAATCTTGAAATCAAGTTTGCTGTTTTCAATAATGCGCTCTTCATGCGTTGACTTTGGAAGAGGCAGCGTTTCGTGTTCTAAGCAGTAACGGATACATAATTGAGCTGGCGTTACACCATACTTTTCTGACATCTCTTTAATTTCAGGACTGTTCAAAATTTGCCCAGTTGCCAGAGGAGAATAGGCTTCAACGACGATATCGTGTTCTTTACAGTAAGCTAACAAACTTTTTTGATCGTGGCCAATGTAAAATGGTATTTGATTGACCATTGGTACGATCTCACAAGCATCGATGATAGCTTGGATATCGGATTTAGAAAAATTAGATACACCGATCGCGCGGATCTTGCCGTCATTATAAAGCTTTTCCATCGCTTTCCAAGTTTGAATATTTTCTTCGGTGCAATCTTTGCCTTTTTCGTCCCATGGCCATGGTGCATGAATAAGATAAAGATCCAAATAATCCACACCTAGATTGGTAATGGTTTCATTAAATGCTTCTAGTGTTTCTTGGTAACCTTTGATTTGTGCTGGAAGTTTACTCGTGATAAAAACTTTTTCACGGGCAATATCGAAATCTTTAATTGCTTTTCCAACGTTTTCTTCATTGCGATAAGCTAATGCCGTATCAATATGAGTATACCCGTTTTTAAGAGCCATCGTTACAGCATCATAAGCCTCTTCGTTTGGAATTTGCCATGTACCAAAACCGATATTAGGAATTTCCACACCATTGTGAAATACGAATGTGTTTTCTTTCATCATTTAGAGCTTCCTCCTTATAGTTAACCTGAATACTTTTTAATTGTATGCTAAATTCCAAAGAGAGTAAAATTTTTAGATTGCTTAGCTTTTTTAGCTGGTCCTGTAGAGAACACAAAAAAACTAACCGAATCCTCACCGCTATTTTACGAGAAAGGTTCGATTAGTTCTGATTCAGCATCGTTAACGTTAGCGGCTAGAGTTGTGACCAAATGTCTTCCAGTACATTGGTTTGGTCACGATCTGGTCCTACTGAGAACGTTGATATACGCACACCAACTAATTCTGCAATGCGGTAAACATAGTTACGGGCATTTTCAGGAAGGTCTTCCAATGTGCGGCAAGCAGTGATGTCTTCGCCCCAGCCTGGTATTTCTTCATAAATAGGAGTGCATTCAGCCAGTTCTTTCAAACTTGCTGGATAATGAAGGATTTGTTCGCCATTGCGTTCATACGCTGTACAGATTTTGACTGTTTCCAATCCGCTTAATACATCAATTGAATTTAAAGCTAGATTTGTGATACCGGAAACGCGTTTTGAATGACGCATGACCACTGTATCGAACCAGCCAATACGACGTGGACGTCCCGTTGTCGTTCCATATTCTTTCCCGATTTCACGAATTTGCTGCCCAACTTCATCATGCAATTCAGTTGGAAAAGGACCATCTCCTACACGAGAAGTGTAAGCTTTACAAACACCAACAACTTTGTCGATTTTTGACGGGCCAACACCACTACCGATCGTTACTCCTCCTGCAACTGGATTAGAAGACGTTACAAAAGGATACGTGCCTTGATCGATATCCAGCATCACACCCTGTGCACCTTCAAATAAAACTCGTTTATTTGCATCTAAAGCGTCATTTAAAACAACTGAAGTATCGCAAACGTATTGTTTGATTTCTTGACCATATTGATAATATTCTTCAAAAACATCCTCAAACTCAATCGGAGCAGTACCGAATAGTTTAGTGAACGTACGGTTCTTTTCTTCTAAATTGCTACGCAAACGCTCTGCAAAAATTTCTTTGTCTAGTAGATCTGCTACTCGTATACCGACGCGAGCAGCTTTATCCATATACGCTGGGCCAATTCCTTTGATCGTTGTTCCAATCTTTTGGTCGCCTTTTGCATCTTCTTGTAATTGATCTAATAAAATATGATACGGCAGCACGACATGTGCACGATCTGAAATACGTAAATTATTCGTTGCTACTCCGTGTTCATGTAAATAACCGATTTCTTCTACGAGCGATTTAGGATTGATCACAACACCGTTTCCAATCACACTGATTTTATTTTCAGCGAATATTCCTGAAGGGATCAAGTGCAATTTATATGTTACGCCATTAAATTTAATGGTATGTCCCGCATTATCTCCGCCTTGGTAACGCGCGATAACTTCGGCCTTCTCACTTAAAAAATCAGTGATTTTTCCTTTTCCTTCATCGCCCCACTGTGTGCCGACTACTACTACTGAAGACATATAAACACCTCGCTACTTATTTTTTTGCTCATCATTTACCAGCTCAGTTTATCAGTATTTAAACCAGTATTCAATAAAAAGCGAATATTTTATTCTATCAAAGCCTATTAAAAGCTGATAAACGAATATTTTATTTTTAAAACAAAAATAAAAGGCTGATAAACGAACGATATCGTTTTCAGCCTTTTTCTATCTTTGTGGCATATCTTCTGGAAAATAAGCCAATGACGAAAATTTATTGTATTCTTTTATAAACAATAATTTAACGGTTCCTCGTGCCCCGCTCCGGTTTTTTTCAATGATGACTTCGATAACATTGTCTTCTCCTGCCATGTCTTCGTCCTCATCCTCACCATCTTCACGATCGTAATAATCATCTCGGTAAAGGAATGCTACGATATCAGCATCTTGTTCAATCGAACCAGACTCACGAATATCGCTTAGCACCGGCCGTTTATCTTGCCTTTGTTCCACGCCACGAGAAAGTTGAGACAAGGCCATTACGGGTACACTCAATTCTTTAGCTAATTTTTTTAATTGCCGTGAAATTTCAGAAACTTCTTGTTGACGGCTTTCACGACCCGTTCCTTCGATCAATTGCAAATAATCAATAAGAATCAAGCCTAAATCGCCTTTTTCCTGTTTCAAACGACGGCATTTGGCGCGTATTTCAGCCACCCGAATCCCTGGAGTATCGTCAATGTAGATGCTTGCTTTAGACAAACTTCCCATTGCCACGATCAAGTTTTGCCATTCTTCTTCAGAAAGATTCCCTGTTCTCAGATTGCTTGCATCAATGCTGCCTTCTGCACACAGCATCCGGTTTACCAACGATTCTGCTCCCATCTCCAAACTGAAGATTGCAACTGTTTCATCTGTTTTAGTTCCAACATTTTGAGCAATGTTCAACGCAAAAGCTGTCTTACCAACTGCCGGTCTAGCTGCCAAAATAATGAGTTCATCTTTTTGTAAACCAGCCGTCATTTTGTCTAGTGCTTTATAGCCCGTCGGCAATCCTGTAATTTCTTCATCATTTTGATACAATTCATCGATGCGGGCGATGGAAGTGTTCAGTACTTCAGAGATGGATAAAAAACCGCTTCTATTGCGTTTTTCCGATACCTCTAAGATTCCACGTTCAGCTTCATCTAGAATCGTTGCCAGCTCGTCTCCTTCGTCATATCCTTTAGTAACGATTTCAGTTGCTGTTCGAATCAAATTACGCAAGATCGATTTTTGTTCAACGATTTTAGCATAATGTTCCATATTGGCAGCTGTTGGGACCGTTACAGCCAATTCAGCCAAATAAGCCATGCCGCCGACGTCTTCAAGTTGATTTTTAGATTCCAGCGCATTAGTGATCGTTACGATATCAATTGCTTCGTTATGGTTATTTAAATCTAACATCGCTTGAAAGATAAGTTGATGGCCTCTTCGATAAAAATCTTTTGCTTCAATAAATTCTAATGCTCCAACAACCGTATCTGGATCTAAGAAAACTGACCCGAGTACAGCTTGTTCCGCTTCAATACTTTGTGGCGGTAAGCGATCTTGAAAAGCTTCATTTGCCAAATTTCCTCTTCCTTTCAGCAGCCTTTTGTCCCTTTTGTATAGACTGGCTACTTTAGTTCAATGCTCTTATTTTACCGCAAAATTTCTTGAAATACAATCTAGCAATAAGAACGAGTGTTCCGGTATAGTTTGCATTTTTACGATTCATTAGATAAAAAATGTTCGATCAGAATTTCTTATCCTGACCGAACATTGTTTGTTCATGCGTTTAGTTTTAGGTATTTTATTCAGGCGATACATTTACAGTCATCGTTGCTGTTACTTCTGGGTGAATTTTAATATCGATTTTCATCGACGTTACGGTCCGAATCGGAACGTTTAATTCGATTTTTCGTTTATCCAATTTAATGCCTAATTGTTTTTGGACAGCTGACGCAATTTGTTTGGTTGTGATTGAACCAAATAAACGACCGTCTTCCGCTGCTTTAGCTTTGATTTCAATAGCATTTTCTTCTTTTTCTAAAAGGGTTTTTAATTCTTCAGCTTCTTGTTTGATTTCTTCTTGTTGTTTTTCTTCAGCTTTGATTTTCCCTTTTAATTCGCTTAAACTTCCTGCAGTTGCTTCTTTAGCTAAACCATTTTTGATCAAGAAGTTATGTGCATATCCATCAGCTACATTTTTGACCTCGCCTTTTTTACCTTTGCCTTTAACATCTTCTAAGAAAATAACTTTCATTTTTATTCCCCCTCATCTTGATTAACTACTACTGCTTTTAATTTTTCTTTTGCTTCTGCCACAGTGCAATTATCTATTTGCGTTGCAGCATTGGATAAGTGCCCACCGCCGCCAAGTTCTTCCATGATAACTTGAACATTGATTTCGCCTAAACTACGAGCACTGATTCCGACACGCCCATCTGAGCGTTTGGTAATCACAAAAGCCGCGTCGACATTTGTCATAGACAACATCGTATCTGCTGTTTGTGCTGCTACTACTGTATCATAAACCCTGTCTTCTTCGCCAATTGCAACCGCCATTTTATCGCTGATAAAATCGATTGATTCAATCAAATGACTGCGCAGTAAGTAAGTGTCCGTATCTTCTTTCAATAGACGTTGAATCAACACCGCATCTGCCCCACAGGACCTTAAATAACTTGCAGCATCAAATGTACGTGAACCTGTTCGTAATGAGAAACTTTTCGTATCTACTATGATTCCGCCCAGCATAGCTGTAGCTTCAATCTTATTGATTGGATCGGCTTCATTAGATTGATATTCAAACAACTCCGTTACCAACTCTGCTGTCGAAGATGCATAAGGTTCAATATAAACCAAAACTGGTTTTTCTGGAAACTCTTCGCTGCGGCGGTGGTGATCGATTACCACAATGTTATTCGTCTTCTTGACTAAATCAGGTGCAATCGATAGTGAAGGCCGATGATGATCGACCATGATCAATAACGTATTGGAAGTGATCATTTCTTCAGCCGTTTCTGGAGTAATAATATAACGACTAATAGAATTATCTTTTTCAATTTCTTCAACCAACTGTGCAATGTCTTTACTGAAACCTTCAGGATCGATAATGATCCATGCTTCTTTGTTATTCATTTCAGCAATTCTTCGAACTCCCAACGAAGACCCAATAACATCCATATCTGGATAACTATGACCCATAATAAAAATTTGATCCGATTGTTTCATTAACTCTTGAAGCGCTTGGCTGATCATACGAGAGCGAACACGCGTTCTCTTTTCCATTGGATTCGTTTTCCCGCCATAATATCTTGGTTCGCCATTCTTTGACTTCACAACGACTTGATCTCCGCCTCTTCCTAATGCCAAATCTAAGTTGCTTTGTGCTAATTTAGCTAATTCACTTAAATCTTCATCGCCATAAGCTAATCCCATACTAAGCGTTACTGGAAAATTTTGCTTAGAAGTTCTTTCGCGAATACGGTCGATGATAGAAAATTTATCTTCTTCAATCGACAGGAGCGACATTTGATGCATCATAACAATGAAGCGATCCTCTGAAATTCTTTTTAAGTACACATGGTGTTTTTTTGCCCATTGAGATAAATGCGTCGTAACAAAATTATTTAAATTTGAAATGCTGCGGTCGTTCATCCCTTGGATGATCTCATCGTGATTATCTACAAAGATATTTCCAATCACAATTTTTTCATCTTCGTATTTTTCTTTGATTTGTGCATACTCTGTAATATCCATTAAATAGACCACTCGGATATCTTGTTGAACAATTATCTGAAAAACTTTATCGTCCCAATGGGCTGTCTTCAATCCAGAAGAATGACTTTCTTGAATTAAATCCGCTAATTCCTGGTCTACTTCATTAATTTTTTTGCCTAGAACTTCTTGATAACCCAAATGCGTTTGAAGATAAGGATTCATCCATTGCAATTCGTAATCTTCATTAAACAATAAAATGCCAATCGGCATTTTAATCAAGGCTTCCTGCTCTCCTCGTTTAATACGATAGGATAAATCAGCAATGTACTTATTGGTTTCCACCGTGATTTCTTTAGCTGTATTATACAATAAAACAACAACCACAATAAAAATTACAATCAGAGCAATTCCAATAGCAATATGCGTCATAAAGCCTAAGACAATTGTCAGCAGTTGTAAGAGACAAATGCCAACTGCAATGAACTTAAATTTGTCATCATTTAAAAACTTTGGGAGTTTTTCTTGAGACAGTTTTTTCATAATAAGCTCCTTTTCCCATATGTTTCTTTTAAGATTCATGTTCTATTTTACCATGTTTTTCTTTTAGATACTAGACAGTTAAAGATGTTTCACATGAAACAATATTAGCTCTCCAGTTTGTTACACGTGAAACATTCCTTGTATTTTTTATGCTTTTTTTAAAGGAATTTATCATTTTGACGTGGGTAAGTTAAATGAACGTATTTCATATTCCACAGTCTTAAAATTTCTAGAAGAATCGTGTTTGCTTGATCCTCTTCATAGCTTTCTATAAGCAAACACGATTTAACAAAGGTGCTTTTAAAGCTGGATTCCATAGTATGAGAGATACATGAGCGAAATAAAAAAAGAACCATGATATGTATCACGATTCTTTTCTAAGTTTCTATTATTCAGCTGTAACGAATGGTAATAATCCCATGATACGTGCACGTTTAATTGCAATTGTTAATTTACGTTGGTTTTTAGCTGAAGTGCCAGTGACACGACGAGGTAAAATTTTACCTCTTTCAGAAATAAAACGTTTCAAAAGATCTAAGTCTTTAAAGTCGATGTATTCGATATGGTTTGCTGCGATATAATCAACTTTACGGCGCTTACGTCCGCCTCTACGTTGGATAGCCATTTTTATTCCTCCTTACTCCTAAGTTTCTAATGGTGCATTAGAACGGTAAATCATCGTCCGAAATATCTATCGGTTGGCTGCTCTTTTCAAAAGGATCAGAGTTTCCAAAATCTGGATATTTCGAATCTGTCGGAGCTGATTTTTGTGAATAATTATTTTGTGTTTGGTTAGATGAATTTTGTTGAGGAGCAGCTCCTGAATGATTCGTATCAGATCCACGACGTTGTTCTGTTGTCGTTTTTGATTCTAACATTGAGAAAGTGTCTACAACAACTTCAGTAACGTACACTCGTTGTCCTTGTTGGTTATCATAAGAACGCGTTTGAATACGTCCTTCCACACCAACTAATGACCCTTTACGAGTAAAGTTAGCCAATGTTTCAGCTGTCTTTCTCCAAGCAACACAGTTAATAAAATCCGCATCCCGTTCACCTTTTTGGTTTGTAAACTGTCTGTTTACAGCCACGGTGAATGAAGCCACAGCTGTACCGTTCGAAGTGTATCTTAAATCCGCGTCTTTAGTTAATCTTCCAACTAAAACAACATTATTAATCACATTATTAGCTCCTTCCAAAAAAGTGTTTCACATGAAACAATCTTAACTTTAAGCTTCTAATCTAATAATCATATGACGTAAAATATTGTCATTGATCTTAGAAAGACGATCGAATTCATTGATTGCCGCTGCATCTGTAGCAGTTAGTTTTACGATATGATAAATTCCTTCTTGGAACTTCTTAATTTCGTAAGCTAAACGGCGTTTCGACCAGTCTTTAGATTCAGTAATTTCAGCGCCATTATCTGTTAAAATTGTATCAAAGCGTTCGATTAAAGCAGCTTTTTCAGTTTCTTCAATGTTTGGACGGATAATGTATAAAATTTCATATTTTGCTGTTTGACTCATCTTGACTGTCACCTCCTTATGGACTTTGGCTCATTCTTTTGAACGAGCAAGGAGAGTATTCTGTAGTAGATTACTCACGTCTAATAAATATATCATAATGCATAAGATAATTCAATGTTTTTTTAGTTATAAAATTAAATAACAACTAGTTTTTATTTTGATGTTTAAGTAGTGCACATAAAAAACACTCCCTTATTCCTAAAATCAGAAATAAGGGAGCTGCTTTTTTTATTCTTGGTCTTCTTCCTCTTCAGTACTATCTTCACTATCAGTATCTTCAGCACTGTCCTCTGATTCATTTAAAATCTTCGCTGGTACTTCTGTAGTGACTTCTGAAGAAGCGGCTGGAGTAGTTTCTTCAGCTTCTTCTGGTTCGACAATAGCCATTGTTGAAACGATGACATCGTCCGCTACACGAATCAAACGAACGCCAAGAGTAGCACGTCCTGTTTGAGAGACGCTAGCTACATTGAATCGTATGATGACACCTGAATTGGTGATCAACATAACGTCTTCATCGCCTTTTACAGTCGTTAAACCAGCTAATTTACCGTTCTTTTCAGTAATGTTGGCTGTCTTAACTCCTTTTCCGCCACGGCCTTTAATGGCGTATTCACTCGCACTCGTTCGTTTGCCGTAGCCTTTTTCCGTAATGATCAGAACTTCTGAATCTGGAGTCAAGAGATCCATGCCGACGACATAGTCATCTTCACGTAAACGAATCCCGCGTACTCCGCTCGCACTCCGTCCCATATTTCGAACAACGTTCTCATCAAAGCTGACAGCATAACCTAAGTGAGTTCCGATGATGACATTTTGTTTGCCATCCGTAACCGAAACCTTCATCAGTTCATCATCTTCACGTAAGACAATCGCTCTGATTCCGTTGCTGCGTATGTTAGCAAAAGCAGACACTGCAGTCCGTTTGACCGTACCTTGACGTGTTGTAAAGAATAAATAATGATCGTCATCTGCTTTGCCTCGGACATTAATAACGGCTTGGATAGTTTCACCAGAATCGATACCCAATAGATTGATTACCGGTATTCCCTTAGCCGTTCGGCCATATTCAGGAATTTCATATCCTTTAGAACGATATACTTTTCCGCTATTGGTAAAGAAGAGCAGTGTATCATGAGTCGAACAAGAAACTAATGTCTCAATGAAATCGTCATTATGGATTCCCATTCCTTGCACGCCACGACCGCCGCGTCTTTGAGATTTGAAATCTGAACTTGGAAGACGTTTGATATACCCATTATGTGTCAATGTGATCACAACTTCTTCTTCTTCGATCAAATCTTCGTCTTCAAGACTCAATACTTCGCCTACTAGTAATTCTGTACGACGAGCATCGCCAAAGCGTTCTTGGATTTCAAGCAATTCAGTTTCAATAATTGTATGGACACGTTCTGGTCTAGCTAAAATATCGGCCATATCATTAATGAAAGCTGACAATTCATTATACTCTGCTTCAATCTTATCGCGTTCTAGACCTGTTAAACGAACCATACGCATATCTAAAATAGCTTGCGCTTGTTTTTCTGATAAACCGTATGTTTCAATTAAAGTTGTTTTAGCAATATCTCCAGTTTTTGAACCGCGGATGATTCGAATGATTTCATCAATGTGATCTAAAGCTATTCTTAAACCTTCTAAAATATGTGCACGCGCTTCAGCTTTCCGTTTATCGTAAGCCGTTCTTCTACGAATGACCACTTCCTGATGTTTCAAATATTCTTCAAGAATGGCTTTTAAACTTAATACTTTTGGTATACCGTTCACGATTGCCAACATATTAAAACCAAATGATGTTTGCAATGATGTTAATTTATATAAATTATTCAAGACGACACTTGCGCTGACATCACGTCTAACATCAATAACTACCCGCATACCGTCACGGTCAGATTCATCTGCTAAGTCAGTGATTCCTTCGATGCGTTTGTCGCGTGCCAAATCAGCAATTCGTTCAACCAACCGGGCTTTATTGACCATATAAGGCAATTCGTGCACGATTATGCGTTCTTTTCCGTTTTTTAATACCTCGATCTCAACTTTAGCCCGAACCATAATAGAACCTTTACCAGTTTCATAAGCTTTTCTGATTCCAGATTTCCCCATAACCAGTCCACCAGTCGGAAAGTCAGGACCAGGCAATGCTTCCATCAAATCTGCTGTGGTAGCATCAGGGTCGTTCATCAAAATATGCAAAGCTGAAATAACTTCTGTTAGATTATGCGGTGGAATATTGGTTGCCATACCTACAGCAATACCAGTAACGCCGTTTACAAGCAGGTTTGGAAAACGAGCTGGCAATACATCGGGTTCACGTTCTGATCCATCATAGTTATCATGGTAATCGACCGTATCTTTATTGATATCCCGCAGCATTTCTACTGCTATTTTTGTCATCCGAGCTTCTGTATACCGCATTGCCGCGGCCCCGTCGCCATCCACTGATCCAAAGTTTCCATGGCCATCTACTAATGGGTAACGGTAACTCCAATTTTGTGCCATCCGAACCATTGATTCATAAATCGCACTATCTCCATGCGGGTGGTATTTCCCCATCACATCCCCGACAATACGTGCTGATTTTTTATACGCTTTATCCGGCGTTACCCCTAATTCGCTCATTCCATATAAAATACGGCGGTGAACCGGTTTTAAACCATCCCGTACATCTGGCAATGCGCGTGCTACAATAACACTCATAGCATAATCAAGGAATGACGTACGCATTTCATGGCTTAATTCAATTGTTTTTATATTTTCTTTAAACTCTTCAGCCATTCTTTATTGTCCTCCTATTTGGATTAAATATCTAAATTTTGTACATAACGTGCATTTTCTTCAATAAATTCACGTCTTGGTTCAACACGGTCACCCATTAACATATCCAAGCTTTTATCTGCCTCAATAGCGTCTTCCACAGTCACTTGCAGCATCCGTCTATTTTCAGGGTTCATCGTTGTTTCCCATAATTGTTCAGCGTCCATTTCCCCTAGTCCTTTATACCGTTGTATAACCGGTTTTGGCGAAACTGGCAGTTCTTTCAATAACTCATCTAATTCTTCCACTGAATCCAAATAAACCATTTTTTTCCCTTGTCGCACTTGATACAATGGCGGTTGTGCGATATACACATAACCTGCTTCAACGACTGGACGCATATAACGATAAAATAACGTCAATAGTAGAGTACGAATATGTGCTCCATCGACATCCGCATCGGTCATGATAACCAATTTATGGTAACGAGCTTTAGACAGATCAAAATCGCCGCCAAATCCTGTACCCATTGCGGTAAACAACGCTCGGATTTCTTCATTTGCTAAAATACGATCCAAAGTTGCTTTTTCGACATTTAAGATTTTTCCTCGAATCGGCAAAATCGCTTGGAATAAACGCGATCGGCCTTGTTTAGCAGAACCTCCAGCGGAATCTCCCTCAACAATAAACAATTCACTGATTGATGGATCTTTGCTTGAACAGTCGGCTAATTTACCCGGCAAGTTGCTGATTTCCAACCCGCTCTTCTTACGAGTGACTTCACGTGCTCGCTTTGCAGCTAGACGTGCTCTTGAAGCTAGCGAACCTTTTTCAAATATTTTTCTAGCCACTTGCGGATTTTCCATTAAGAATTTATCAAAATGTGCTGAAAAAAGACGATCGGTAATTGTTCTTGCTTCAGAGTTGCCCAATTTTGTTTTGGTTTGCCCTTCGAACTGCGGATCAGGGTGTTTGATCGAAACAACTACTGTCAATCCTTCACGCACATCTTCACCAGTTAAGTTTTCTTCGTTTTCTTTCATCAGTTTATTGCGTCTCGCGTAATCATTAACCACACGTGTCAAAGCTGTTTTAAAGCCTGATTCATGCGTTCCACCTTCGTAGGTATGGATATTGTTAGCAAACGTCAATAAATTCGTGTGGTAGCCATCTGTATACTGCATAGCCACTTCAACGGTAATTCCTTGTTGTTCGCCTTCTAAAAAGATCGGCTCTTCAAATAAAACATTTTTATTTGTATTTAAAAAGGCAACGTAGCTCTTAATTCCGCCCTCATAATAGTATTCCAGTTTTTGAGGTTTTTCTTCACGTTTGTCTTCGATCGTTATCTTTAATCCACGATTTAAAAATGCTAATTCGCGGACACGAACAGCCAAACGGTCAAAATCAAAAACGACTGTTTCTTTGAAAATTTCTGGATCCGGCAAAAAGTTCACAGTTGTCCCGTGACGTTCGGTCTCTCCAATGATTTCCAAATCATTTAAAACGGCTCCTCTAGAGTAGCCTTGGAAATAAATTTTCCCATTTTTGTGCACACGAACTTCTAATCTAGTAGAAAGGGCATTAACAACGGAACCACCAACGCCATGTAAACCACCTGAAACTTTATATCCGCCACCGCCAAATTTACCACCAGCATGAAGAATGGTAAAAACTGTCTCGACAGCCGGGCGACCTGTTTTGGCTTGGATATCAACCGGGATTCCACGACCGTTATCTATGACAGTAATACTGTTGTCTACTTCAACGACAACGTTTATCTCATCAGCAAATCCAGCTAAAGCTTCATCGATCGAGTTGTCAACGATTTCCCACACCAAGTGATGTAACCCTTCGCCGCTGGTTGAACCAATATACATACCAGGACGTTTACGGACAGCTTCCAGACCTTCTAAAACTTGAATTTGACTTGCATCATAATCTTGCGCAATATCAGCTTTATCTCTAATTTCTTCAGACAAACTTATTCACTCTCCATTTCTACATGACCATCTACAATTCGAAAGACTCGCGGAGTCTCCAACATACTTTGTTTTACACCGTCTAAACTAGTCGTCGTCAAAAAGGTTTGCACTTTGCTTTGAATCGCTTTTAACAAATGCGTTTGACGCTCGTCATCTAATTCAGATAACACATCATCTAACAATAAAAGCGGGTATTCCCCTGTCATTTCTTTCATCAAATCAATTTCTGCCAATTTCACACTCAAGGCTGTCGTTCTTTGTTGCCCTTGCGAACCAAATGTCTGTACATTCCGGCCATTAACGCTAAATTTCAAATCGTCACGATGCGGTCCAAAAAGAGTGACGCCTTGTTCTATTTCACGTTTTTGTCCTTTTTCAAAAGCTTGCAGAAAATCTAAATAAATTTTCTCTTTGTCTTGATGATCTGTTATGGACAAGCCGCAATGGTACTCAATTTCTAACACTTCTTTTTGTTTTGAAATCTCGTCATGAATAGGAGCAGCCCAGTTGCCTAGCTTTTCCACAAACAAAAAGCGTTCGGCTAAGATAGCTGCTCCATGTTCAGCAAGTTGCTCGGTCAATACTTCCAAAAAAGTCAGATCTTGTTTTTTTTGAAAAGCCAATTGTTTTAAATAATGATTGCGTTGTTTTAATATGCGTTGGTATTGAACCAAATGGTGCAAATAAATAGGGCTCATTTGGCCCATTTCCATATCTATAAATTTTCTTCTGACCAGCGGTGAACCTTTGACCAAAGACAAGTCTTCTGGTGCAAAGAGAATCACGTTTAAATTGCCTATATAAGCACTTAATTTTTTTTGCTCTAAATGATTAAATTTAGCTTTTTTCCCTTTATTAGAAATGGAAATTTCCAGCGGGAAGCTAGATCCTTTTTTTTGAATGCGGCCGCTTACGCGAGCAACATCCTGATCCCATCGAATCAACTCTTTATCATTGGCAGTACGATGACTTCTAGCCATCGCCAATACATAAACAGCCTCCATCAAACTTGTTTTTCCTTGGGCATTTTCACCAATAAAAACATTGATGCCCTCAGAAAAAGTTGCTTGGGCGCTTTCATAATTACGGTAATTTGAAAGCTGAATTTCTTTCAAAAACATTAGAGCTCATCCTCAGGAATCTGATTGTTTGATTCGACAGATTGAATGAAAAATGTTCCTTCTCCAGGAATTTCGATAACGGAACCGGGGTAAAGTTTTTTTCCTCTGCGATTTTCTGGTTCGTTGTCAAGTAAGATCGTATGTTCAGCTAAATACCATTTTGCCATACCGCCACTGCTGATAATGTCCGCATGCTTTAAAAATTGTCCTAAAGTAATAAATTCGCTATTGATTAAAATAGTCTTTTTCATAAAATCACCTGCTTTCAATAAAATAAGCGTGGAGAGTTGAAAAATCCACGCATTACGCACTTAGTTGTTAGTTCTATTATACTCCTTTTTGAGTTAGATTACAAATCGAATTAGAAATAAACTAGCTTCTATCCACTTTAATAGAATGATACAAAAAGACCCTAAAAACGTAAAAGTTGCTTAAAAGAGAAAAAAAGGCGGTTTTTGGGCAAGACAGCAAAAAAACTGCTTTTCCCATTTGGTGAGAAAAGCAGTTTTTTGTTGATTCTTTAAAAAGTTCGTACTGGAGTAATCAATTGAATGAAATCTTGGTTATTTTCACTTGGGACCAAGATAAATGGTCGTACAGGTGAAGTAAACTTGATTTTTATATCGGTTTGCCCGAATGTCCGCAAAGCATCTTTCATATAGTCGGGGTTAAAAGAGAGTTCGATCGGTTCCCCTTCAACAGATAGGTAATCTAAATCCTCTTGGACATTCCCTACATCTGGTGAATTTCCTGAGATTTTTACTATATCTGGATTAATGGTGATTTTGACCACGTTGTTCTTTCCTTCGTGTGACAACAAGGAAGCTCGTTCAATTGCGCCTAATAAAGAAACAGCATTAAATTCGATTTCTGTTGCTGAATTATCCGGAATCAATCGTTTTGTATCTGGATAATAGCCTTCCAGCAAACGAGAATAGAAAAACATGTTTTCAGTTTTAAATAAAACTTGATTTTCGGTCACCATCATTTCGATCGTGCTGGAGTTGTCATCCAAAGTACGAGCCAATTCTATTAAGCTTTTACCAGGAATAATAACATTGTATTTTTTACTGGTCTGTTCTTCAGATGTTTCTAATGGAATCACACGCTGACTTAAACGATGACTGTCTGTAGCGACTGCTAACAGCTTGCCATTTTCGATAACCATGTTGACACCCGTTAAAATTGGACGACTTTCATGAGTCGAGATGGCAATAACCGTTTGTCCAATGACCTGTTTAAATAAGCCAACCGGTAAAGTAAAGGACTCATTTGTGTCAATGACTGGCAAATGCGGATAGTTGTTGGCATCCAAACCATTAATGGTAAATGAAGCTGTTGCTGAAGTGATCAAGGTTTGGAAATGATCCAAAACTTCGATCTCCATATTTTCTTCTGGTAACTTTTTAACGATTTCACTAAAAAAACGAGCTTGCAATACAATGCTACCTGTTTTTTCAATCGTTAAGGCATTTGCTTCGTCTGTTGTAGGAATGAACGTTTCAATGGAAATATCTGAGTCGCTCCCTGTCAGTGTCAACCCTTCTTCATTCGCAACGATTTTTATTCCCGTTAAAATTGGGATAGTTGTTCTCGAAGAGATCGCCCGTTGTACGTCAGCTAAACTCTTTAAGAATGCACTTCTTTTGATGGTAAATTTCATTAAGTAAACCTCCAGAATAGTAGTTAATTAATTTAATAAGATCTTTAGTAATAGTAGTAGGGCCTGTGGATACTGTGGGAAAGCAAAGTGAGACTATGCATACCAAGGTTTTCCACATGTGGATAAGTTGTTGATAAATCTGGAATAACTTTGAGAGTTATACACAAGCTCTTTAAGTTATTTTTTTTATTTCCTTACGAGTAGTCTAACGGATAAGTCCATAAAATGTAAATTTATAAGTCAGTATAAGGCAAAATAATGAGCAGATTATTTCAATTTATTTTTAATTTCTTCTATATCTTGTTTTAACTGATGATCATTCGTTAAAGCATGATTGATCTTTTCATAAGCATGGATCACTGTCGTATGATCTTTACCGCCGAATTCAGCACCAATTTTCGGCAAAGAATTTGCTGTTAGTTCACGGGATAAAAACATCGCAATTTGTCGTGGCAAAACAATCGATTTGACGCGTTTTTTTCCTTTTAGATCGACTAATGATATTTGGTAATACTTACTGACAACGTTTTGAATATCCAGAATGGATAAAGTCGTCGGTTTATTAGAAGGCAACATACTTTTTAAAGCATCAGCAGCTAAACTTGTTGTGATATCACGGCTTTCAATCGCAGCATAAGCTTGAACTCGAACAAGAGCCCCTTCTAATTCGCGAATATTAGAATCAATTTGACCAGCAATGTAACTGAGTGTATCTCCTGGAATTTCCAATCTTTCTGCGTTAGCTTTTTTGCGTAAGATAGCGATCCGAGTTTCTAAGTCAGGCGGAGTAATATCGACCGATAATCCCCAAGCAAATCTTGAGATCAGCCGTTCTTGTAACTTAGGAATTTCATTTGGCAAACGATCGCTTGTTAGTACGATTTGTTTCCGATCGTCGTAAAGTGCGTTAAATGTGTGAAAGAACTCTTCTTGTGTTCCTTCTTTATCAGCAAAAAATTGAATATCATCTACTAATAGTAAATCTACGCTCCGGTATTCATTTCGGAATTTTTCCTGCATTTTATTTTGTATGGAATTGATAAAATCATTTGCAAAAGTTTCACTGCTGACATATTTTACTTTGGCATCTGGATTTAATAAAAGCATTTGATGACCGATAGCATGCATCAAATGTGTCTTTCCAAGTCCAACGCCTCCATAAAAAAATAGCGGATTATAAATTGTACCGGGTTCTTCAGCAACTACTAAAGCTGCTGCATGGGCCATTTGGTTGCCCTTGCCGATAACGAAGGTGTCAAATGTATATTTATCATTTAATAAAACATCTTTTCTAAAGGCATTTTTTTGAGTGAGCGATTGGCTTTTTTGTTTACCATTAGCGTTGGCATTCTCATTTTCATTTTTTATAACAAATAATGGAGAAATTTCGCGGCTGGAATATTCATAAATATTTTCGACGATACGAGTGGCTAAATTATTTTCCCAATATTCTTTGTGTAAAGAAGAAGGAACTTCAATAATAATATTATTTTCAGTAATGCGAATTGGAACGGCGCTTTCGATCCAAGTATCGTAACTAACTTTGGAAAGGGAGTCTTTAAATTTTTCTTTTAAAAAGTTCCACAAAGTTTGTAAATCATCCAAATAGAGAACCTCCTTTATAAATGTGTCTTTCTTATTTTAGCACTTTCTTTTAAAGTTTTCCACAAGTAGTTGCAACCTGTTGAAAATTCATACAAGACTTGTCAATATAGTTATCCACAGGCTAAAATAAATAGTGTATAACTAATTTTAAAAACCTTTCTGTTAATAGAAAAGGGGAAAACTTACAGTCTTTTAATGGCTATATATCAATGTTTTTAAAAGTTATCCACAGACTCGATCTGGTATGTGTAAGAAACCGTGCACAGCTTGTTCGTTTGTGGATAACAGCTTTGTAACTCAATTTTAATAAAGTACTGAAAAAAAGCTATACCGAAGGCTGTGGATAATAAAAACCGGATTGTGGATATCTTTTAGAGCACGCAAAAACAGCCATAAGCTTTTTGTTATAGTTGTTTTTCTACGGTCTTTTTTTGGATAGATAAAAAGAAAAAAGGCAGTAAAAACAGGGAAAAAATGAACTGGAAATAAAATGTAAACTGTTAAGATTTAAGCGGGAAGGAATAAAATAAAGAGAGAAAAATGAGGGGAAATCGAATTTTTTATTCATTTTACGAACATGAATAAAGCTGTTAATAGAAAAGGAAGAGATAGAATCCATTAGAAATAGTTGCTCAATGGTTGGTATTTTTTCAGCTCGGAAACTATTTTTTTAAAGACAAGGAATAAAAAAGTGAAAAGAAGGTTCCCTATTCTTGTAATTTATGCTATCATACTGAAGTGAATGAATAAAAAAAGGTTTGAAATTAATTTTGATAAGCCCGTTTTTATTTCATTAGAATAAATGAGACTGTCTTGTGCTGCTAAACAACAATATAATGAGAGATAGTTATTATTACAGGAGGTGTATTACGAATGAAAAGAACTTACCAACCTAAAAAACGTAAACGTCAAAAGTTACATGGCTTCCGTAAACGTATGAGTACCAAAAATGGACGTAATGTATTACAAAGTAGACGCCGTAAAGGCAGAAAATCATTGTCTGCATAGATCACTGAACGTCTCAGTGGTCTTTTTTTTCTTTTTTTATTAAAAATACACATACTTATAGAAGCAATTTGTTCAGGTAAAGAAAAAGAGATGAGAGGTTATTTGAATGAGAAAAGCCTATCGTGTCAAAAAAGAATCAGAATTTCAAAAAGTATTTCATCGTGGAAAATCTACAGCCAACCGTCAATTTGTTCTTTATGTATTAGACAAAAAAGAACAACCGCATTTTCGAGTAGGGCTGTCTGTCGGTAAAAAAATTGGCAATGCAGTGGTAAGAAATGCCGTTAAGCGAAGAATACGTCAAAGTTTAACAGAATTAAAGCCTCATTTAAAATCGGAGAAAGATTTTATCGTCATTGCCCGTAAACCAGCGGCAACAATGTCGGTAAAAGAAACTAAAAAGAGCTTGATCCACGTTTTGAGATTGGCTAAAATGTTAGATTAAGCTTATTTTTTTATTGAAAGAATGGGGGAAAAACCGTGAAAAACCGTAAGCGATTACTTCTTTTATTAGGAACCGTTTTGTTAGCAGTTGTTTTAGTGGGGTGTGGTACATCACCTATCACTGCTGAAAGTACAGGATTTTGGGATCGATACATCGTTTTAAACTTCTCACGTGTGATTATTTGGTTATCTGATTTATTTGGTGGAAGTTATGGATTGGGAATTATTGTTTTCACCTTGATCATCAGGATTGTTCTATTGCCTTTAATGCATGGGCAAACCAAAAGCACACGTAAGATGAGCGAATTGCAACCAAGAATCAAAGCTTTGCAAGCACAATATTCATCTAAAGATGCTGAAACACAAAGTAAATTAAAAGAAGAAACATCTAAATTGTATTCAGAAGCAGGAGTTAATCCGGTCGCGGGTTGTTTGCCTTTACTGATCCAAATGCCTGTATTGATGGGTCTTTATCAAGCAATCAGCCGAACAGAAGCGCTAAGCACCGGGAATTTCTTATGGATGAACTTAGGTAAACCAGACCCAATGTTTATTTTACCTGTTTTGGCTGCTATTTTAACTTATGCAACAACAAAATTATCAAGCATGAGCCAAGCTGAATCAAACCCGACAACCACATCTATGATGTACATGATGCCGGCATTGATTTTATTTATGGGTATCACACTGCCAAGTGCATTATCATTGTACTGGGTAGTAGGAAATGCTTTTTCTGTTGGACAAACGTTATTACTGAATAATCCATTTAAAATCAGAAAAGAACGAGAAGAAAAACTCCAAGCTGAACGTGAACGCGAACGCGCTCTAGAAAAAGCGTTAAATCCGAAAAAGAAAAAGAAAAAGAAATAAGTCTTTACTATCAATCAAGAGTAGATAGAACGGAGGATCAACAGATGGATAAGTACACGGCTCAAGCAGCAACAGTAGCAGAAGCAACTCAAAAAGGTTTGAAGCTTTTAGGTATCCGCGAGGAAGAAGCTTCTATTGAAATCGTTACTGAGGGAAAAAAAGGTATTTTAGGTTTCGGTAAGAAAGATGCGATCGTGATCGTAGAAAAGAAAAAGATAACGAAAGAACCATTGACACGAGCAGATGCAAATATTGATTCAAAAGTTTTAAGTGAGAAAAGCGAGCACACAGAAATTCAAAAAGAAGAGTTTCCAGAAGATGTGAAAGAAGCTGCTCAGTTGGATCAACAAGTTACAGATGCGAATAAAAACTCGCAGAATAACGAAGAAGCAGTGCAATTGGTTTCTGATTATTTGGCTGACGTTGCTCAACAAATGGGAGCTGCTGCAACCGTAGATGTTGAAAAGTCGCGCAATCAGGTTACTTTCCATATTCATACCGAAAAAGCCGGTTTGGTCATTGGCAAACATGGTAAGACACTGAATGCTTTACAATCGCTAGCACAAGTGTTGCTGTACCATCATGCACCAACTAAACTTACAGCTATTGTAAATGTTGGAGATTATCGTGAACGCCGTGAAGCTGTTTTAAAACAATTAGCTAATCGAACGGCTGAAAGAGTTGTTCGTACAAACCTTCCTGTTTTTCTAGAACCAATGCCTGCTTTTGAAAGAAAACAGATTCATTTTTATTTGAGTAAAAATAAACAAGTTGCGACTCACTCAGAAGGCAATGAACCTCACCGTTACTTAGTAGTCGAACCGGTGAAATAAAGCGAAAAAGCTTAACAACAAGGGAAACCTTTTTGTTAAGCTTTTTTGTATGGCTCTTTGTCCAATTGTGTTGGTGACTCTTAGGGGGTGGAATTGAATTACCTCCGTAGTTTACTACTCAAGCTTTAAACGAAGCGGAAACACCATTCTTCTTAGCGTCGATTCGGCTCGTTTTCTTGTTTTTGGGACGAACGCCCTTCTTTTTGGCAGTAGTTTGTCCCGTTCTAAAGCAGACACTGCAAATGGTCAAGAAAATAGCAGTGATCCGAAAATTTCACTACCTGCAGTTGAATAGAAAAGCGACAGAGATCGCGTATTGTAAGGAGTACATGAGAAAGAAAATAACCCGATGCAAGTAGGTAGCGTTCAATAAAAATAAGTTCTAATTTCTTTACCCCTTTACCAGAATATCTTGACACTAACATCAATATTCTTATGATAGAACTTTTATTCTAACGGAGATTTTCGTCTGTCATTACTTTTAGATGCCAACACTAAAGGATAGAACCTAAAAGCAAAGATGATGGAAAGGAAAAAGGAATTTGGCTGCAGTTGTCTAACCAATTTTTTAGGCTGTATTCCTGTATGATGACAGAAGAGAGTAGAAACGCTGGTAAGATTCCTTGAAAAGGTATGCAAAGTAGAGTTTAATGAATGTAAGAGTTTCACTGAAGGAGAGAAAACAGAATGGATGTAGTTAGTATTGGAGCATCATTTGCTGAAGTAACGGCAGCTTTAAAAGTTAGAGAACTTTAATTGCTCTTTGATAAGCAAAGCCATCGAATTCTCGGCGGTCAATTCTTGTTGGAGACGACTATCCTGGCGCTAGCTGAGCAATTAGCTGTGAAAGCATTGACCAGTTGTTTTGGCAAAGAAGTTAGTCAAAAGGAGTGAGGAACTCGTTATGGAAATAGAAGATCTACTGGACAAAAGTGAACGGTATCAGGTTCGTATTTTAAGAAAGCTCCTTTTAAACGGCGGACAAATCAGCTATCGTGAATTGTTCTCTTCTTTACAGATAGCGAAACCATCTTTTGATAAGTATTTGCAGAATATACAAGATCTTGCTGCTGTATCGCCTCACCTGTTTGTATTTGAGCGAATAGATGATGAATTGGTTTTGCGGTTGGAAAAACACCACACATTGCAGGAAATTTGTTGTTTATACATCAAGGATAGCTTGAAATTTCAAGTTTTAGATTATATCTATCAATATCAGGAATTTACAGTGCCTCAATTGACCAATCAGCTTTTGGTCAGTGAAGCGTCTTTCTATCGACGCTTAAAAGAAATAAACGGTTTTCTGAAAGAATTCGATATTCAAATCCGTAATGGAAAAATGCGGGGCGAAGAATTGCAGATCCGCTATTTTTTCTTTCAGCTTTACTGGTTTTTGGAACCCTATACAAATCATCAAATAAATCATACAGATAGCTGGCAAAGCAAAACGGTCAGGGTTTTAGAGCGGAATCTGGATGTTGTGCTCCATGACCATGACCGCCAACGATTGAACCTCTGGATGATCATTACCCGTAAACGAATTCAATTGAAATACAAAACTTATTGGCAATTACGGCGATCGATAATACCTTTTCAAGAAAATGAATTGTATAAAAAACTAAAGGAAACGGTTTTTCGTTTTTTGAGCCGCTATTCATTCGAAGCAGAAGAAGAGGAGGCGATGATATTTTTTGTATTTCTAGTTTCCATGTCGATTTTGCCTGAAGAATTTTATGAAAATCAGCCTGCTGAGTTGAAGTTGATTGCTTTTCCTCATGCTGAATATTATCAGCAGCTGCTTTCAAGAATCACTCAGAATTTTGGGTTGAAGTCTTTGTCTCCGTCTTTGCTTTCTAAGACCTTCTATTATCTAACCCAGACACATCTGCTTTTATTCTTTTTTCAAGGAGATCTTCAATTTCATGATTTAGAAAATTTGTGGGAAAAGGAAAAAGCTATTGTGCGTCCGAATGTTAAACAATTTTCCTGCATACTTCTAAAGGATACGTTAAAAACCATGAATCAAAAATCAGATGAAAAAAACACACTTCAAATGAACGCTCTGGGCCGGTACCTTAGTATTCTGAAACTTGTTGAGAATGAGAGTTCTTCTAAGATCCATATCGGAATCGACTTGCAGATGGAAAAACTATATGCTGAAACAGTAACAACGATGCTCATTCAAAGTCTGGATGAGCGCAATGGAGTGAGAATGGAGCCTTACCGCAGCGAGGCTTCTTATGATTTGGTGATCACCAATACCAATGCGGCTCTTTTTGGCAAATACCCTATCAAACAAGAAGTTTATGTGCTTTCTGAATTAGGATCGACTTATGATCTCCTTCAAATCAAGAAGGAAGTGCACCTGATTTTGGAGAACAAGAAAAAAGATTTTATGCAAGATCAACTTAAAAATACACCAAAGTGAAAGGGACTCTTTCCTCATATAGAGAGGTTTCCTTTCTTTTTTGTCACTTTTTTTGGAAACGGTAAAAAAAGTTGGTAGTTTCTCCTCTGAAAAACGCGTTATGATTAGACTATAAATGAAAGAGGTTACAATTTTTTGGAGGTAAGAAAAAAATGACAGAAGAGAAATATATTATGGCGATCGACCAAGGTACAACCAGTACAAGAGCCATTATATTTGATAAAAAAGGCAAAAAATTAGCTAGTTCTCAAAAAGAAATTCCGCAATATTTTCCTCAATCAGGTTGGGTAGAACATGATGCCGTTGAAATCTGGAATTCTGTTCAAATCGTGATTGCCGGAGCTTTGATCGAACTTGGGATCAAACCAAATCAAATAGCGGGCATCGGGATCACCAATCAGCGTGAAACGACCGTTATTTGGGATAAAAAAACTGGACGTCCGATTTACAAAGCAATCGTTTGGCAGTCTCGCCAAACATCTGACATTGCAGATCAGCTTATGAAAGACGATCACTCAGAAATGATCCATGAAAAAACTGGTTTGCTGATTGATGCTTATTTTTCTGCAACAAAAATTCGATGGATCTTGGATCATGTACCAGGAGCACAGGAACGTGCGGAAAAGGGCGAACTTCTTTTTGGAACGATCGATACTTGGCTTACTTGGAAATTATCAAATGGCAAAGTTCATGTAACCGATTACTCAAATGCCAGCCGTACGATGCTATTCAATATTCATAACTTAGAATGGGACGAAGATATTTTACAATTGTTGTCCATTCCGAAATGCATGCTTCCGGAAGTGAAATCCAATTCTGAAGTTTACGGCTACACACAGAGTTTGAATTTTTATGGCGGTGAAGTTCCAATCTCGGGTATGGCCGGTGACCAGCAGGCTGCTTTATTTGGTCAAATGGCGTTTGAACCGGGCATGGTTAAAAATACCTATGGAACAGGTTCGTTTATTGTCATGAATACTGGAGAAAAACCGCAATTGTCCGGCAATAACTTATTGACGACCATTGGTTACGGAATCAATGGGAAAATCTACTATGCTTTAGAAGGCAGTATTTTTGTAGCAGGATCAGCTGTACAATGGCTGCGGGACGGCATGAGACTGATCGAAACAGCAGCTGAATCGGAAGAAGTTGCAGCTGCTGCGTCCAGCGAAGACGAGATTTATGTTGTACCGGCTTTTACAGGATTAGGTGCTCCGTACTGGGACTCAAACGCTCGCGGTGCCGTATTTGGTATGACACGCGGAACAACACGGGAAGATTTTGTCAAAGCAACCTTGCAAGCAGTGGCGTATCAAGTTAGAGACGTCATTGATACGATGTGTCTGGACTCAGGTATTGATATTCCACTGCTTAAAGTAGACGGCGGAGCGGCTATGAACAACCTGTTAATGCAGTTTCAAGCCGACATTCTAAATGTTCCCGTCCAACGGGCAGCGGACTTAGAAACAACCGCGTTAGGTGCTGCGTTCTTAGCTGGATTAGGAGTGGGCTTCTGGAAAGACTTGGATGAAATTAAATCCTTCAGTGAAGAAGGAGAACGATTCACGCCGCAAATGCCTGAAGAACGCCGCGAAGATTTATATGCAGGCTGGCAAGAAGCTGTGGCGGCTACGCAAGTGTATAAACATAAGAGCAAAAAATAAAGGAGTGGGAAAAGATGACATTCTCATCAAAAACTAGAAAACAAGCGATAGAAAAAATGAAAACCGAGACCCTTGATCTATTGATCATTGGTGGTGGAATTACGGGTGCCGGCGTTGCTTTGCAAGCCAGCGCATCTGGTATGAAAACCGGATTGATCGAGATGCAGGATTTTGCTGAAGGAACTTCTTCACGTTCGACAAAATTAGTTCACGGCGGACTGCGCTACTTAAAAACATTTGATGTGGAGGTTGTAGCAGATACTGTTCAGGAACGTGCAGTGGTACAAAGCATTGCACCGCATATCCCAAAACCAGATCCGATGCTGCTTCCGATTTATGACGAACCTGGTGCAACCTTCAATATGTTTTCAATCAAAGTAGCGATGGATCTATACGACCGCTTAGCGAACGTGACAGACCCTCGTTATACGAATTATATGCTGACGAAAGAAGAAGTGCTGGAAAGAGAACCTCAACTGCAAGGAGAAAGACTTTTAGGCGGCGGCGTTTATTTGGACTTTAGAAACAATGATGCACGTCTGGTGATTGAAAATATTAAACAAGCTGCTCAAGATGGGGCGCAGATTGCCAGCCATGTGCAAGCTCAATCGATTCTGCACGACGAAAATGGTCAAGTGAATGGCGTACGAGTATCGGACTTGCTAACAGGAGAAGAATTTGATATTCATGCCCGTTTAGTGATTAATACAAGCGGACCTTGGTCTGATTTTGTACGAGAACTAGATGAAAATGACACGACCCCGTCACAAATGCGCCCGACAAAAGGAGTGCACTTGGTCGTTGATGCTAAAAAACTATCTGTACCGCAGCCAACTTATTTTGACACTGGAGATCAAGATGGCAGAATGATTTTTGTGATTCCTCGTGAAGATAAGACTTATTTTGGTACGACCGACACAGATTACCATGGAGATTTCAATCATCCGACAGTGACACAAGAAGATGTCGACTACCTTCTTGAAATCGTCAACCGCCGTTACCCAGAAGTCGATTTGACGATTAACGATATTGAAGCCAGCTGGGCTGGTTTACGTCCGCTTATTGCTTCAAATGGCGGATCTGATTACAATGGAGGAAACAATGGCAGCCTTTCAGATAAGAGTTTCGATGAAGTCGTTGCTGTTGTATCCAAATTCCAACGCAACGAAGCAACCCGTTGGGATGTAGAAGAAGTGTTGGAGAACGTAGAAAGTACTTTATCAGAAAGCGAAGCGAGTCCTTCTTCAGTTTCACGCGGAAGCGCACTTGAAACAGCAACTAACGGTCTCATCACGCTTGCTGGGGGTAAATTAACGGATTACCGTAAAATGGCAGAAGGTGCTGTTAACCTCGTTCAAGAGACGTTGGAAAATAAATTTGATTTGTCTTACAAATTAGCGGATTCTAAAAACTATCCAGTATCTGGCGGTAAAATCGATCCTGCTAATGTCGATGAAGAGTTAGAAAAAATCGCTCAAATCGGAATTGAAAAAGGGTTGAGTAAAGAAGAATCTGTCTACTTGGCTGATTTGTATGGTTCTAATGCTCCGAAAGTTTATGCACAAATCGACGAACTGGAAGCTGTTCCTGGGTTAAGCTTAGCGGATACGCTTAGTCTTCATTATGCAATGGAAGAAGAGATGGCATTGCGGCCAATAGATTTCTTCTGGCGCCGTACCAACCATATGCTCTTTATGCGCGATACGCTAGATGCGATCAAACAACCAGTAGTAGATGAAATGGCACGTTTTTATGATTGGTCAAATGAAGAAAAAGAAAAACAAATGGAAGAATTAAACCGCACTATTGCCGAATCTGATTTATCAGAATTGAAACAACGTAACGCTTAATAAGAACCAACAAAAATAGATTTAACAGCTGAACCGCAAAGAAACTAAGGTTGTACAATATTTGACGTTGGTGAGTGAAAACTTACTAACGTCTTTTTTCGTGAAAATAGAAAACAAGTGAGTTCTCCTGTAGAATTAAAGTCACCACAACTCATTCAAAGGAGAGAACTCACTTGCCTACATCAAATGATATGCGAAAAGTACTAGATATACAAGACAAAAACATTGTTTTTGAAGAGGATTGCGTAGAATACGGTCAATTCAAAGGGAAAAAATGTAAATTTATTAAAGGACGATTGACCTACATTCCGCAGGAATGTATGAAGTGCCATACACCAAACGAGCAGTATACCATCTACTGTAACGGAACACAGACCTCGCGCATTACTTTACCCATGAGTGGTATTCATCCCACCTATTTACTGCTTAAAAAGCAGCGATTCATGTGCAAAGAATGCGAGGCTACATTTACTGCGAAAACGCCTCTATTGAAAGAAAATTGTTTTATTTCAAATCATGTAAAAGCACAAATTTTAGATAAATCGTCTATGGCTCAATCTATAAAAGATATCTCTAGTCAAACGGGAGTTTCTTCAGCAACGACGCAGCGCGTTATTAACGAGCAAGCTAAGAATTACAAACCGCATTACTTCTGGCTTCCTAAACATCTTTCGTTTGACGAGTTTAAGTATGCCAATAGCACAATGGCTTTTGAATACATTGATGCCGAAAAAGGAACGATCATTGATATCTTGCCTTCTCGAGACAGTCGAACGATAAAAGACCATTTCCTTTCACGGTATAGCCTAAAGGCTAGAAAAAAAGTAGAAACCATTACAGTCGATATGAACGCTGGTTACGTCAATTTTATTCCCATTCTTTTTCCAAACGCCAAGATCATTATTGATCGTTTTCATATTGTCCAGCTGATTAATCGTTCACTGAATCGTACAAGGATAACGGTTATGAATCAATTTCATACCTCAAATGGAGAAGATATGAAAAAGTACCGTCGATTAAAACGGTTTTGGAAAAAAATCTTAAAGAAAGAATCTGAACTGTCTTATACAACCTATACTTATTATGCTTTATTTGGTCTACGCTTAGAATCAGCGATCGTCGACGAACTGTTGGGCTACAACACCGTTCTGAAAGAGACTTATGAGGTGTATCAAACGATTCTAAAGGCTCTTGAAGAGAATGACTATGATGAGCTAGTAAAGATTTTAGAAAAAGATTATCCACTTATTTCAAAACCAATGAAGACGAGCCTCAAAACATTGAAAAAACATATGAAGCACATAAAAAATACCGTTACCTATAAGTATTCAAACGGAAAAATTGAAGGAATCAACAATAAGATCAAAGTTCTTAACCGTGTGGCCTACGGCTACCGAAACTTCGTGAACTATAAAAACCGTATTCTTCTGCATTTTAATATGAAACCAGCGGCTATTAAACAGAACGAAAAAACACTTTTCATAGCAGCATAACGCCTACCATGAAAAGTGTTCAAGTTTTTTTAATTAAATAAGGGACTAAAATTCTTTACCAACGTCAGTTGACGTAGAACCGAAACTAAACGTTTCCTTTGTGGTTCGGCTGTTATTTTTTTTGCTGTATAAAGCGATTTCTTTTCTTAGCGTACGCATTTCTTGGCTCATTGAAATGATGGGAACTGTTATAATTTAACACTTGGTTTTTTTAAAAGAGGGTTTATTGATAAAAAAATATAAAACGCTTGCATTTTTGTTTAAAAAAAGGTACATTTTACTTGTATATACAAGTTGGAGAAAAGCAGTTTATAGAGGAGGAAAAAGAAATGGCGGATTACAAGCAAGATGCGAAACAGTTATTGGAAGACATTGGCGGTCCCGAGAATATTTCTGCGGTCAGTCACTGTGCTACACGGATGCGGTTCGTATTGAACGATGCTTCCAAAGCAGATGTCAAAAAAATTGAAGATATCCCCGCGGTAAAAGGCACTTTCACACAAGCCGGTCAATTTCAGGTCATTATCGGAAACGATGTCGCTACATTTTATAACGAGTTTTCAAAAATTTCCGGTAAAGAAGGAGTATCAAAAGACGAAGTAAAAGCAGCCAGTAAACAAAATCAAAACCCAATTCAGCGGGCGATGTCTGTATTAGCTGAAATATTTTCACCCATTATTCCCGCAATTGTAGTAGGGGGTCTGATTTTAGGATTCCGTAACATTTTAGAAGGCGTTCCCATGGGATATCTCGACGGACAAACTATTGTAGAAGTTTCTCAATTTTGGAACGGTGTCAACAGCTTTTTATGGTTGATTGGCGAAGCGATTTTCCACTTCTTACCAGTTGGAATCACATGGAGCATTGCTAAGAAAATGGGAACGACTCAAATTTTAGGAATTGTTTTAGGAATCACATTAGTTTCACCGCAATTATTAAATGCCTATGCCGTTGCCGAAACAGCAGCAGCAGATATTCCGTTCTGGGATTTCGGTTTTTTCCAAATTGATATGATCGGTTATCAAGCACAAGTTATTCCTGCAATGTTGGCCGGTTTCCTACTAGCTTACTTGGAATTAGGATTGCGTAAAGTTATCCCGCAAGCCGTATCAATGATTTTTGTCCCTTTCTTCGCCTTAGTGCCAACTGTATTGATTGCGCATACAGTTTTAGGTCCTATCGGCTGGATCATTGGAGGTTGGATTTCAAGTTTAGTCTATGCTGGTTTAGGCAGTTCAGTGAACTGGTTATTCGGCGCTTTGTTCGGTTTCTTGTATTCACCTTTAGTCATTACTGGGCTGCATCACATGTCAAATGCTATCGATTTGCAACTGATCGCTGACTATGGCGGAACCAATTTATGGCCAATGATCGCTTTATCTAATATTGCCCAAGGTTCAGCTGTATTAGCGATTATTTTCCTTCACCGCGGCGATAAAAAAGAAGAACAAGTTTCTATTCCGGCAGCGATTTCTTGTTACTTAGGTGTAACAGAACCTGCAATGTTCGGGATCAACATCAAATACGTTTACCCATTTGTAGCTGCAATGATCGGTTCCGGTCTTGCTGGAATGGTTTCGACGATCTTTAATGTCACAGCCAACTCAATTGGAGTCGGCGGTCTGCCAGGGATTCTTTCAATCCAAAACCAATACTGGTTCGTATTCATTATTTGTATGGTGATTGCTATTGTAGTGCCGTTTGCCTTAACAGTCGTGTTCCGCAAATACAATATCTTTAATAAATCAGATCAAGCAATTGAAGCGAGTCAACCAGAATTAGGACAATAATTTTTTAGAAAGTAGGAATAACATTGAGTACGTTTCACGAAAAAGTCGTTTATCAAATTTATCCGAAGTCTTTTAAGGATTCAGATGGAGATGGAGTTGGAGATTTAAAGGGAATTATTGAAAAAATCCCTTATTTGGCTAGTTTGGATGTGGATATGCTCTGGCTGAACCCTTTCTTTTCATCACCGCAAAAAGATAATGGGTATGATATTTCCAATTATACTGAAATTGATCCTTTATTTGGAACGATGGAAGACTTTGAAGTGCTCGTTTCAGAAGCTAAAAAGCACCAAATGGAAATTATGCTGGATATGGTTCTGAACCACACATCCATTGAGCATGAGTGGTTTCAAAAAGCATTAGCCGGCGATAAGAAGTACCAAGATTATTATATTTTAAGAGAGCCCAAAGCTGATGGTTCTTATCCGACCAACTGGGTTTCCAAGTTCGGCGGCCCGGCTTGGGCACCATTTGGAGATACCGGAAAGTGCTACTTGCATCTTTATGACGTTACTCAAGCTGATTTAAACTGGCGCAACCCGGAAGTTCGTAAAGAATTATATGAAGTGGTTAATTTTTGGCTGGAAAAAGGCGTGACCGGATTCCGATTTGATGTTATCAATGTGATTGGAAAAGAGGAAGTGTTGGTTGATGCGGAAGACAACGTAGGCAAATCATTGTATACCGACCGGCCGATTGCTCACGAGTTTATCCATGAGTTGAACCAAAAAACATTTGGACATGTAAAAGACTCAATGACTGTTGGAGAAATGTCTTCAACGACTGTAGAAAATGGTGTAGCTTATTCAAATCCTGAAAACGAAGAATTATCGATGGTTTTTAGTTTTCATCATTTAAAAGTTGATTACTTGAATGGAGAAAAATGGAGTTTGATGCCGTTTGACTTTATGAAATTGAAACAGTTGTTAGATGAATGGCAAGTCGGCATGTCGGAAGGCAATGGATGGAACGCATTGTTTTGGAACAACCATGACCAACCGCGGGGCATCAGCCGTTTTGGAGACCCTGTTAACCACTTTGAAGCTTCAGCTACCTTACAAGCGCAAACGATGCATTTGCTGCGTGGAACGCCTTATATTTACCAAGGCGAAGAGATCGGGATGACCGATCCTGGTTTCGAAGAGTTAGAGGATTATGTTGATATAGAAACATATAATGCTTATGCTGAATTGGTGGGAAAAGGGTTGTCGCATGAAGAAGCAATGGAGATCATTAAAGTGAAATCTCGTGACAACAGCCGAACGCCTATGCAGTGGAACAATGACTTGCATGCAGGGTTTACAACTGGTAAACCATGGTTGAAAGTAGCTGAGAATTTCCATAGTATCAATGTGGAGCAAGAACAAGCAACCGGCTCGATTTTAAACTATTATAAACAGTTGATTCGTTTGCGGAAAGAGATGAAAATTATCTCTGAAGGCAGTTATCGAGGAATCTTGATGGATCATCCAAGTGTTTATGGTTATGTCAGAGAATACCAAGGAGAACAATTGTTGGTATTAAATCATTTTTATGCTGAACCAGTAAGTGTTGAGATCCCGGAAGAATTCTTAAATCGCAAATGCCGCTATTTGATCGGCAACGGTGAGAAACGAGAATTGACCGAGATGTTGACACTGGAACCTTACGAAACGATCGCTTTTTATTTTGAAGCGTAAATAAAAGATCACAAAAAGAGAAAGAGCTTTAAATCGAAGTTTAAAAACTTTGATTTAAAGCTTTTTTATTTAACTATAAAATAGTGTTGGTGGGCTCGTAAGGCATGTAATTTCCTCTGGAATTCACGTATTTTCTTGTGGAAAGTCATAGAACCTCCTGGAGCCTTGGTAGTCTCCAGAAGCTTCAAATGGATATGTGTGTGCCTTAACTGTACGCTAAGATTCGACTTAAGGCACGCAAAACCCGGATACGTACCTTAACTGGACAATAAGCCCCGACTTGAGGCACGCAAAATCCAGATGCGTACCTTAACTGTATAATAAAACGCGACATAAGGTATGCAAACCCATTTTGAAGGCGATATGATAAGGATGAAAAAATTCTATCCATACGGTACATAAGAACACAGTACAAATTATATGAATAAGAGAAATCAAATAGAAAAATTCTTTCAAAATAGCTGTACTATGCACGACGAATCGTCTAACAGGTTTGTAGTAAGATCACAGAATAAGTAAGTAGAGTAGTTGGTCTACTCATCAAATCGCAATCATAAAAAAACTGTAGGGCGCAATTCATCATGCACTCTACAGTTTTTTTTATTTGTATAGGATAAGGCTATTATTTTGATTCCTTTATTTAAAGAGTTTCGCTTGGGTTTCTGCGTCGGGCAAATTCAACGAAGCGGAATCGATCTAAGCGGTGACGGGATTCGGTATACTGGAAGAGTGTTGTGTCTTCCAAATAAACATCGCTTCGGACCACTACGACATGCGTATCCTCATCATGCAGATCCATTAAAAGGTGATCCTCGGCGGTAGCTGGTTCAACAGTGATTTCTTTTTGAGCATAGCCGATCACTAATCCTAAAGTTTGCTCAATATAGGTGTAGAGAGAATCATGAGCAGCAGCATCAGGCATGTCTGAAATGACCGAAGCTAAAAGGTAATCTTTGTCTAAAATCACCACTTCTCCATTCACTTGCCGTTGTCTTTCAACATAAATAGCTGGCGTTCCTTCTGGCAGTTTCAAATGTTTGGCCAAAGCATCTGGCAATGGAGTATGGATATTTTTTGTAACGATCGTTTGGCTGTTGATGTGTTGAGCCGTTTGCAATTCTTTGTAGCTCGTCAAGCCAGAAACGGGAAAGTCAAAGCGTTTCACATCCAAAACAATCGATCCTTTGCCTTGTTTTTTTTGAATGTACCCATTTTCCAATAATAAAGATAAGGCTTTCCGAATGGTTTCGCGGGACACTGCGTATTTTTTTGCTAGTTCGTTTTCACTCGGCAAGAGGTCTCCCGCTGAATAAACCTGATTCAAAATAGCCGCTTCAATCGTTAAATAAATCTCAGTGAATTTGTTCATGTAAGTTGCCTCGCATTTCTTTATTTCCCTTATAGTTTAGCACATTCGGCAAAGGAAAAAACGAATCTTAATCATTTCTTTAGGAACAACTGCAGTATGGTTTGCTTAATGAAAACTGTGAAAGAAAGACCGTTTAGATTTGAGGTAATTGCTTGCAGTGAACCGATTTTATTTTATTCTAATTCTAAAAAAAGGCAAAAAAATACCCCCAAGATGTATACTGGACATCATTGGGGGTTGTTTATATCTGTTTTTGCAGTTTCAAGCCGTTTTGTTACAAATTAGTTTGAAACTTGTACATTCAATGTTTGTCTGCCAAAGTTCATTGCTTGGTTTAAGTCAGTCATGTGAATGTCGATGCGGTTTCCTTGAATAGCACTACCTGTATCGCCAGCAATAAATGTACCGTATCCTGGGACAGTAATCGTTGATCCTAAAGGAATAACACTTGGGTCTACAGCAATAACATTAGGATTTTCATTTAAATTGATTCCTGTAGCTGTTGTGTCGCTTAATTCAGGTTGGTTAGTTGAATAAGCAGTAGCTTCAACGGAGACTGTTTGGCCAGATTGTGCTGCTGGTTCAGCTGTTTGTGTTTCTGCTGGTTGTTCTTCAACAGGGGCTGCAGCTGGTTCTTCCGTTTTTTCTTCAACGGGTGCTAGAGTTGTTTCCTCTGCTGGAGCTTGCGCTTCTTCTACTGGCGCTTGTGTTTCTTCTTGTGGAGCTTCTACTTCAACCGCTTCTTCAGGTTGGCTCACATCGTAGCTCACAACTTCATCTTCATTTTCAATGGTCACGGTTGAATGATCAGCTGATAAATGAATCGTGTTGCCGCTATAGATTGTATTAGCGTTATTGATATCATTGATATCGACTAATGCATTAAGGGAATTGTCTGTAGCAGCTGCTACAGAAGATAATGTATCTCCCCATTGGATAGTGTATTCTGTGCTGCCATCTTCGTTATTTTGGATATCTTGTTTAATATCATCTACTGAACGAGCTTCCCAAGTAGTAGCTTCAAATTCTGCTGCTGAGGCTTGGGTTGGGTTTGAAACAGCTACGACTCCTGTTAAAGCTAAAGTAGCACCTGCGATAAATAATTTTGATTTAAAGTTAGACATTAATTTTTACTCTCCTTTTTATTTCCTAATAGTTTTATTGACTATATTTCGTTAAGAGCATATGACTGTAGTTTCGGACGACATATTCAATTGTATGTTATACGACTAAAGGTCTCTGAAGGACTCGTTCCTTCAACATTTGCTATCCTACCACGAATATTGAAAAAATAAAGGCATTACGCTAATCGTTATGCTTTCTTATCCTGTTTGTATTATTTGGGCCTTTTTTTGTCGAAAAAACGACAAATCGGCATTTTTTGTAAGATAGGGCTTTCTTTGTAATCTGTTCGATATGTTAATGCATTATTCGTAAACTAAGGTTCTGATTTTCACTGAAAAATCAAAAATCACTCGATTTTTTATAAAAAAAAGGAGGACAATCGAAAAAAGAGAGGCTGTTTAGGTTTAAATAACAATGTTTTTAGGTTTTTAACTAAAGCATTGTAATGTAATAAGGAGTTGTTTTTTGTTTTAAAATGGGAAAAAGCAAAAGAGCAAGATCGTTTGCGCATCTTCTATAGGAAGACTTTAGTTTTCTGCTAGCCTTGAAACGAACTTTTTCTATATAAAAAAGCCACCAAGCAGTTTATCTCATTTTTTAAACGATTAAACTAATGAAGAGTTTTTTCAATAGATAGAACTTATTCTTAACTTGCTAAAAAAAGTGAACCGAAATTATTGACAAATAGTTAGAGAACTTGTATAGTCTTAACGGAGCAACAAGAAATAGAAACTAAACCATAAAATTAAACTTATCTGAATGATAAAAGTAGTCAAAGTGCTTTATCCATTCCATTTGTCAAAAGCAAAGGGGTGGAGTGGGCACTTTTTTCGTGCAAAAAATTAATAAGGAGTGAAGGAGTTTGTCATTAGAATTTGAAACAATCGCAGCCATTTCAACGCCTCCTGGTGAGGGTGCTATCGGTATTGTCCGTTTAAGTGGAGAAAATGCAGTAGAAGTTGCTGATCGTGTTTATCGTTCAGGAGCAAAAGTTTTAGCCGAACAAAAAAGCCATACGATTCATTATGGTCATATCCAAAATCCAAAGACGAATGAAGTGGTGGATGAAGTGATGATTTCAGTCATGCTGGCTCCTAAAACTTTTACACGTGAAGACATTATTGAAATCAACTGTCATGGCGGCATTACTTCTGTTAACCAAGTACTGCAAGTTGTTTTGCAGCAGGGTGCTCGTCTAGCTGAACCTGGAGAATTTACCAAACGTGCTTTTTTAAATGGACGAATTGATTTATCACAAGCTGAAGCTGTGATGGATTTGATCCGGGCAAAAACAGATAAAGCGATGCACGTTGCTTTACAGCAACTGGATGGCAACTTATCTAGCCTGATCCGGAGTCTGCGTTCAGATATCCTAGATACATTGGCACAAGTAGAAGTGAACATTGACTATCCTGAATACGATGATGTCGAAACGCTGACGTCTCAATTACTAGTTGAAAAAGCAACTCAAGTAAAAGCGCATATCCAGCAGTTATTGCAAACAGCTAGCCAAGGGAAAATCCTACGAGAAGGACTGGCGACAGCCATTATCGGACGCCCTAATGTCGGAAAATCTAGTTTATTGAACTTTCTTTTACAAGAAGAAAAAGCCATCGTCACGGAAATTGCCGGAACGACACGTGATGTGATTGAAGAATACGTCAATGTCAGAGGAGTTCCGTTAAAACTGGTTGATACAGCCGGCATTCGTGAAACAGAAGACATTGTCGAACGCATTGGAGTCGAACGCAGCCGACAAGCGTTGAAAGAAGCCGATTTAGTGTTGCTGGTTTTCAATCAAAATGAGCCATTATCTGAAGAAGACCTTTTATTGATTGAAGCGACGAACCAAAACCACCGTATCGTTATTTTAAATAAAGTTGATTTACCGAATCAATTAGATTTGAACAAATTAGAAACGTTGGTCGATTCCGATTCTATTGTTAAAACATCGATTTTGACGAAATCGGGAATCGATCTCTTAGAAGAAAAAATAGCAGCTTTATTCTTTGCCGGCAACACAGGAGAACGGGATGCCACTTATGTATCAAACGTCCGCCATATTGCTTTGCTGAATGACGCTGAATCGGCACTGGATGATGTGATCACAGGCATTGAGGCAGGACTGCCGGTAGATCTTGTGCAAATGGACATGACCCGTTGCTGGGATCTGTTGGGCGAAATTACAGGAGACAGCGTTCAAGATGAACTGCTCAACCAACTTTTCAGCCAATTCTGTTTAGGAAAATAAAGATAATATGCGGAGCGTTCTGTTCAGCTCTGACAGAAAAATAGAAAAGTTCCCGCAAAAGGCTGTAAGCCTTGAGGATCATTTCTTCTTTTTTCCGGAGAGCTAGAGAGCGCAGCTCAATTAACAAGATACGAACATTATTTAACTTTACTATAGAAGAAAGTAATTAATTTGACTGACTAAACGAGAGGAATGATTTGATGCAACAATATGAAGCAGGTAGTTTCGACGTCATCGTAGTTGGAGCGGGACACGCAGGTTCGGAAGCAGCTTTAGCAGCAGCCAGAATGGGAAGCAGTACCTTATTGATTACCATTGATTTAGATATGGTTGCGTTTATGCCGTGTAACCCATCGATTGGTGGGCCAGCTAAAGGTGTCGTTGTCCGCGAAATCGATGCTTTAGGCGGAGAAATGGGACGTAATATAGATAAAACTTATATCCAAATGCGGATGCTGAATACAGGCAAAGGGCCAGCTGTTAGAGCTTTACGCGCCCAAGCGGATAAATTTATGTACGCAAATGAGATGAAAAGTACACTTGAAAAAACTGAAAACTTGCTATTGAGACAAGGGATTGTTGAAGAATTGATTGTTGAAGAGGGAGTTTGTAAAGGGATCATCACGAATACAGGCGCTATTTACCGCGGAGAAGCGGTTATTTTAACAGCGGGCACATCTTCACGTGGTCAAATCATCATAGGAGAATTGAAGTATTCTTCAGGTCCAAACAACTCACAACCGTCCATTAAACTATCAGAAAGTTTGCTGGAACATGGATTTGAACTAGAGCGGTTTAAAACCGGTACACCACCGCGTATTAAAGCTTCAACGATCGATTATAGTGTGACGGCCGAACAACCTGGAGATGAAAAACCCAACCATTTCAGCTATGAAACACCAGACAGTGCTTATTTGAAAGATCAATTGTCTTGCTGGTTGACTTATACCAATGAAACAGCTCACAGCATTATTCAAGCTAATTTGCATCGTGCGCCAATGTTTACTGGAATCGTTGAAGGAGTAGGCGCTCGGTATTGTCCTTCTATTGAAGACAAAGTAGTTCGCTTCAGTGATAAACCGAGACACCAACTATTCTTAGAACCTGAAGGCCGCAACACAGAAGAAGTTTACGTCCAAGGTTTATCTAGTTCGCTTCCAGAAGATGTCCAAGAGGATGTGCTGCATTCTATTGCTGGTTTAGAGAATGCCGAAATGATGCGGACCGGCTATGCCATCGAATACGATGTTGTTGTTCCTCATCAATTGCGTCCATCATTGGAAACGAAGACCGTTGAAAATCTTTTTACTGCTGGACAAATGAATGGAACTTCTGGATATGAAGAAGCGGCTGGTCAAGGTTTAATGGCTGGTATCAATGCAGCTCTTAAAGTCCAAGGCAAAGAGCCTTTTGTGATGAAGCGGAGTGAGGGATATATTGGTGTAATGATTGACGATTTGGTAACGAAAGGAACAAGTGAACCTTATCGCTTATTGACTTCTCGCGCTGAATACCGGTTATTGCTGCGTCATGACAATGCTGATTTTCGTTTAACAGAAATTGGGTACCAACTGGGTCTGGCGACAAAAGAACGCTATGAAACTTGTTTAACGAAAAAAATACAAGTTGAAAAGGAATTGGAACGTTTAAGCACGACTCGTTTAAAACCAACGGATGAGATCCAAGCCTTTTTAGCTGAAAAAAATATCGCTCCATTAAAAGACGGTATTTTAGCCATTGATTTTTTACGTCGTCCGGAATTATCTTATTGGGATATTCTTACTTTTGCGCCTTTAGCCGAAAGTCTTCCTAAAGATGTAGAAGAGCAAATAGAAATCCAAGTGAAATATGAAGGATATATCAAAAAAGCTAATCAAAAAGTAGATAAATTAAAACGCATGGAAAACAAACGTATCCCTGAAAATATTGATTATCTTGCTATTAATGGGTTAGCTACTGAAGCTAAACAGAAATTAACTCAAATCCGTCCTGAAACGATTGCTCAAGCAAGTCGTGTCAGCGGTGTGAATCCAGCAGATATTTCAATCTTAATGGTTTACGTAGAACAAGGGAAAATCGCAAAAGTTCAAGTATAATAAACGGCTGTTTGACAAATTGTATTGGTAACTCGTGAGGGACGAAATTTCTTCCGGAATTTATGTGTTTGCTTGTAGAAAGCCATGGGACCGCTTGGAGGCTTGAATTCTCTTCATGGCTACAAGCAGACACTATTCCTCCAGAAATTTCAAATCTGTAGCATGCAAGCATTTCACTTACCAATACTAAAATGATAGAATTTAATAAAAATGCCCTGACTTTGCAAAGTCAGGGTTTTATTGTGCAGTATAACGCGAAAAGGCTTTACTTAACGTTTCTATTCGCCTATAATAAGAATATCGGTGTTTTTGCCAGCAATCCATGTTGACAAACCACTTTTGGTTCCTTAGCTCAGTTGGGAGAGCACTACCTCGACAAGGTAGGGGTCGCTGGTTCGAGCCCAGTAGGGACCATATCTTATAACCGAAAAGAAAGAGAACAGACATCAACGTCTGTTCTCTTTCTTTTATTTGTATTGAGTCAAAGGGCAAGTTTTTATTCTACAACAAGTGCCAAGTCGCCTTTGTTGACCCATTTAACTTTTTCCATAGCTGTATTGACCACGACGGCAATAGCAATGGGTACTAAAACACCGGCTAACATATAAACACCAAAACCAACAAATCCTTGAGCTGCCAAAATATTCAAAGGCGCGATCAATGAACAAAATCCAAGTCCGCCAAGGGCGCTAGGAGCTGTAAAACCTAGAATCACTGTAGCAAGTGGTGCAGCCACAGCTGCTGCTACGATTGGCCCGATCAATACCCTTGGGTTTTTAACGATATTTGGCAATTGCACTTTAGGTGTACAAACAAATTGAGCTAAAAATCCGCCAAGATCATTTTGTCGCATAGAAACGAATGAAAAAGCCATGTACATACTCGTTGTACCAACTAGCATAGCCGCACTTGAAACGGGGTCTAAATTCAAAGCAATCGCAATTGCTGCAGAAGAAGCCGGCGACATCAAAACCAGCCCGCCTACAACCGAGATAATGGCTGCTCCGATAATAGGAGATCCAGAAACAGACGCTGAAATAAAAGCACTGACAGTATTTAATAATGGCGCAATAACAAAGTTTAAGTAATAGCCAGCGACTCCTCCAGCTAATATAGCTGTAATGGGAATAGCCATCATATCTAAAGGCGTTTTTCCAGAGATGCGTTTGCCGACAAAAGTAGCAATCGTCGCTGCAATCAAACAACCGATCGGTTCCCCAGTTGCAATAGCTAAGACGCCTTCAGCGGTCATGTGAACAGCACCTGCTCCGATCGTACCAGCAGCCATCGCACTAAAGACGGTTAATGTGTTGGCTCCCAGCATAATGGCGATACCCGCACCAATCGCCGGCGCCATCAACATTTTTGTAGCCGTTCCGATCGTCACTAAAATAGCGAGGCCAGTCATGTTGCCGATGGTTTCGAGTAATAAACCAATTCCAATCGTTACAAAAATAGCATTTGCAACCCCGGATGATGCTTTGTACATACGATCGACTAAATAATTTTTCATTCTTCTTCGCCTCCAAATAAAATAGTGTTTGTAATTTCCTGACAACGCAGCTTATGATGGTCCCAAATTTTATTCACCCTATAAAAAAAAGACAAGCCTTTGAGTTACAAAGGCTTGTCTCATCTATTAACAGATGATTGAGCCCAGTGTACGTAAACAAGGACTCAACTAAATGAATAGTTCGAATCCTGGGTCAAATCAATAAGTTAATAATGACTAGAGTTGTCTTCATAGTAGAACAGTTAGTGGTTTGATTCATTTTCGTCGTTTTCATATAAAGCAACTCCTTTTCATTTGTCGTTGTCAGACTATTAAAAACATTCTAACTGCTATTCACACCAAAGTCAAACTTTATATTCATTAAATTCTCATTTATTGTGTTTGTGGTTATTTTAATGGCTTAAACAGCTCTCTTTTTTGGCAAAAAAGAAATAAAAGTTTTGATTAAGCATTGCACTTAGACTAGTTTTGTTATACAGTTATACAGATGAACCTGTGAAACAAAATAGTGTTTCACACTATCAAAAGGAGTTGTCTTTATGAATCCAGAAGAGTTTAAAAAAGCCCTTCACGATAAAGGGATTGACGTTACGGAGAAGCAAATGCAACAGTTTGATCACTATTTGGTCTTATTACAGGAATGGAATGAAAAAATTAATTTAACAGCTATTACGGAACAAGAAGAAGTCTACTTAAAGCATTTTTACGACTCAATAACTGCTGGGTTGTATGTGGATTTTAACAAAGGGGTCCAAAGCTTATGTGATGTAGGTGCTGGTGCTGGGTTTCCGAGCATCCCCCTAAAAATTATTTTTCCTCAATTAGAAGTAACCATTGTCGATTCTTTAAATAAAAGAATCCAATTTTTAACGACTTTAGCTGAGAAATTAGAATTAGAAGGTGTACACTTCTACCATGACCGTGCTGAAACATTTGGACAAAACAAACAGTTTCGTGAATCGTTTGATTTTGTGACGGCTAGAGCTGTGGCTCGTATGAGCGTATTAGCTGAACTTTGCTTACCGTTAGTCAAAAAAGGCGGTGTATTTATCGCTTTGAAGGCTAGCAATAGCGATGAAGAGATGAAAGAAGGACAAAAAGCGCTTGCTACATTGGGCGGCAAGTTCCGGGAAGAGTTTGTTTTTGAACTTCCGAAAGAAGCTGGCGAACGTCATGTTCTACTAATTGATAAAAAGAAAGAAACGCCAAAAAAATACCCAAGAAAACCAGGAACACCTAATAAGAATCCTTTATAGAAGAAAGCTGCTAGAAAAAGTTCTTGTCTAGCGCTTCAATAAGCATCCAAAACGGAAGCGGTACCCGAAAAACGTCTGCAGCATCTGAGACGATCAAAAGTGAATAAAGAGCGATAAATGATAGATCATTTTGAACAAATGCGTAAGGGAAAGATGCGCATGCGTATTCTTTCCCTTTTTTTATATCAAGAACATGAGAGCAAACGACGAGGATCACAAACGGAGGGAAAAGAATGGCACGAATTATAGCAGTCGCAAATCAAAAAGGCGGAGTTGGGAAAACAACTACAACAGTTAACTTGGGCGCTTGTTTAGCTTATTCTGGTAAAAAGATCTTACTGGTTGATATCGATGCTCAAGGAAATGCAACAAGTGGGCTAGGTGTGCGTAAAGTGGACGTTGAAAAAGATATTTACGACATTCTGGTCAATGAAACGCCGATTGAAGAAGTGGTTTTGCCTTCTTCAAGAGAAAATTTATGGGTAGTACCGGCTACTATACAGTTGGCTGGAGCAGAGATTGAATTGACCAACCAAATGGCTCGGGAAACAAGACTGAAGCAGGCGCTGGCGAAAGTTTCAGACGATTATGATTACATTCTAATTGACTGTCCGCCTTCATTAGGGCATTTGACGATCAATGCGTTCACAGCGAGCGATACGATTTTAATTCCAGTGCAGTGTGAATATTATGCTTTAGAAGGTTTAAGCCAATTATTAAATACGGTTCGTCTGGTCCAAAAACATTTTAATCCAGATTTAAAAATCGAGGGTGTTTTATTGACTATGCTCGATGCACGGACAAACCTTGGCTATGAAGTAGTCGATGAAGTTAAAAAATATTTCCGCGAAAAAGTTTACAAAACTATTATTCCGCGGAATATCCGATTATCTGAAGCGCCCAGCCATGGGCTGTCGATTATCGATTATGATCCACGTTCAAGAGGAGCAGAAGTTTATCTTGAGTTAGCAAAGGAAGTGTTAGCGAATGGTCAATAAAAACAGTAAGGGTTTAGGCAGAGGAATTGACGCGCTTTTTAGCGATTATTCTGATTTAGATAAAATTGATGTTTCCAGTGAACGCGTTCAGGAAATTGAGTTGGGAGATATTCGGCCGAATCCTTATCAACCTCGAAAAACCTTTGACGAGGAAGCGTTGGACGAGTTAGCACGTTCGATCAAGCAGTCAGGCGTTTTTCAACCCATTATTTTGCGCGAGTCGACTGTCAAAGGTTTTGAAATCATTGCGGGAGAACGCCGTTTTAGAGCTTCTAAACTTGCCGGGAAAACTACCATTCCAGCCATCATTCGCGAATTTGATGAAGAGAAAATGATGGAAGTTGCGGTGTTAGAAAACTTGCAGCGGGAAGATTTGACTTCGCTTGAAGAAGCAGAAGCCTATGATATGCTAATGAAGAAATTAAAATTGACCCAAGAAGAAGTTGCTACTCGTTTAGGCAAAAGCCGTCCTTACATCGCTAATTACCTGCGTTTGCTAGGGTTACCTGAAGCCGTCAAACAAATGCTGCAAGACAACGAAATTTCGATGGGTCAAGCGCGGACGCTGCTGAGTTTAAAAGAAAAGAAGCAAATCGTTAAGTTAGCAAAACGGGTAGTGAAAGATAATCTAACCGTTCGTCAGTTGGAACAACTGGTCAGTCAAATGAACCAGCCAAAAGAAAAAGTTGCTAAAGCAGCCAAAGCGATCCAAAAACCTTATTACATTCGTGAAAGCGAAGAACGGTTGATGGACAAATTTGGGACGACAGTAACCATCAATGAAAAAAATAAAAAAGGCAAAATTGAAATTGAGTACCTTTCAACAGAAGATTTGACCCGTATCTTAGATGTACTAGAAATTCAATTTGATGACGAATAAAAAAGGCAGGGTGTGAAGATATGTATGACTTGAACGATGTGGTTGAAATGAAAAAACCTCATCCATGCGGAGAAAATCGTTGGCAGATTATCCGGATGGGCATGGATATTCGAATCAAATGTACTAAATGCGGACACATGGTGATGATGCCCAGAAGAGAATTTGAAAAGAAAATGAAAAAAGTCCTCGAGCATGCTGAACCAAAAGAGTAAAATAAGCTAGAGAAATATGAAAAGAAAGAGTGAGTAAAACATGTCATTAACAGCAGGAATCGTGGGTTTACCAAACGTAGGAAAATCAACCCTTTTTAACGCCATTACCAAAGCAGGAGTAGAAGCAGCAAACTATCCATTTGCAACGATCGACCCGAATGTCGGAGTAGTAGAAGTACCGGACTATCGTTTGAATCGTTTAACAGAACTTGTTGTGCCTAAGAAAACTGTTCCAACGACGTTTGAATTTACAGATATCGCCGGAATCGTTAAAGGCGCAAGCAAAGGCGAAGGTTTAGGAAACAAATTTTTGGCGAATATCCGTCAAGTAGATGCCATTTGTCATGTGGTACGTTGTTTTGATGATGAAAACATCACACACGTAGAAGGCCGCATCGATCCATTATCAGATATCGAAACCATTAATTTGGAATTGATCTTAGCTGACTTAGAAGCCGTTGAGAAACGTTACACACGGGTTGCTAAAGTCGCACGAACAAAAGACAAAGAGGCTATGATCGAATTAGCTGTATTGGATAAAATCAAACCAGTCTTAGAAGCAGGCGAGTCTGCTCGTACAATAGAATTAGATGAAGACGAACAAAAAATCGTTAAAAACCTCTTCTTATTAACAACTAAACCAGTGTTGTATGTAGCCAATGTGGCCGAAGAAGAAGTAGCCAATGCGGATGAAAATGAGTACGTTAAACAAGTTCGTGAATTTGCTGAAAAAGAAAACGCAGAAGTTATTGTGATTTGTGCGCGTATTGAAGAAGAGATCGCTGAATTGGAAGACGATGAAAAAGAAATGTTCTTGGAAGATTTAGGCATTGAAGAATCTGGATTGGATAAATTGATTCGTTCAGCTTATTCATTATTGGGCTTTGCCACTTACTTTACGGCAGGTGTTCAAGAAGTGCGTGCTTGGACATTCAAAAAAGGCATGAAAGCACCGCAAGCTGCAGGTGTCATTCATACTGACTTTGAACGAGGATTTATTCGGGCAGAGACAGTGTCATTTGAAGACTTAGACAAATACGAAACTATGCAGGCAGCCAAAGAAGCTGGACGAGTTCGTTCAGAAGGAAAAGAATATGTGGTTCAAGACGGCGATGTCATGTTGTTCCGTTTCAACGTATAACATATAGAACAGTTGCCAGCTACACTTTTAATCAAGAGGATTCAATAAGGAGGCTTTTCCGGTGGGACAAGAGAATACAAATGAACAGGTGATTAAAAAAGAGGAGAACGAAACACTCTTTCAGCAATTAACCAAGCGTAATGACCAATACATGATGAGCTTAGACAAAGCGTTGATTGCAGCTAATATTTCTGAAGAAAGACGAGTAGAAATCTATAACGAGATGCTGAAAAATTTAATTGAAGGCCAAAAATCTGGCCAAACAGCTCGTCAATTGTATGGAACCGTCACAGAACGCACAAATATTTTGCTGTCAGCACCAAAAGAAAGCGAAACTGGACGCTCTGAAGATTGGAAAATCGTTTTAGACGGCGGCTTGATGATGGGGGCAATGTTTGCTTTCATTACAGGTATTTCTGGCTTCATCGGCAGCGGGCAAGGGTCTGAGATGGGAATCATCACGATGATTCTGAACTTTATCATCGGCGGATTTGCGATTTTATTGATTTCAAAAAATGTACCGGATAAAACAAAACCTAAAAAAGGCAGTATGTTACGTTACATTTTAGTGTCGTCAGCTGGAATGATTGGGTGGATGGTCTTAATGACAGCTTCGATGACCTTCATTCCAAGTTCCATTAATATTTTAATGCCAGCAGGCGTAAATATAGCTATTGGAGTAGCAGCTTTTGCAGCTAAAATGTATTTCAAACGCACATTAAATATTCGCGGTGGTTTATTCTAATTGTATAAAAGTGAAAGCTTCAGACCAGGTTAGTGAAAATGGTTTGGAGCTTTTTCTCATCATTTTTTTAGAAAATAGACTTTTTCTATGAGCTTTTATGGGAAAACGTTTATGAAAGCCTTATTCTGATAAACTATTCTTGACGGACCGGGGTATCTCTGTTATTTTTGTAAGTAAAATCTCAACCAAATTCAAAGGGAAATAGAAGGAGTGTTTGTTTAAATGTCGAATTGGGAAACGAAATTTGCAAAAAAAGGCTTCACATTTGATGATGTTCTCTTAGTTCCAGCAGAAAGCCATGTTTTGCCAAATGATGTTGATTTAAGTATACAATTAGCTAAAAACATTAAATTAAGCGTGCCGATCATCAGTGCCAGTATGGATACTGTAACAGATTCAAAAATGGCTATTGCCATGGCTCGACAAGGCGGTTTAGGCGTTATTCATAAAAACATGAGTGCTGAACAACAAGCAGGAGAAGTCAGAAAAGTAAAACGTTCTGAAAGTGGTGTAATCATTGATCCTTTCTTCTTAACTCCGACTCATTTGATTTCCGATGCAGAACATTTAATGGGGCGTTACCGGATCAGCGGTGTGCCAATCGTTAACAATATGGAAGATCGTCTTTTAGTAGGGATCTTAACCAACCGTGATTTGCGTTTCGTAACCGACTACAGCATTCCAATTGAAGATGTGATGACAAAAGAAAATTTAGTCACTGCTCCTGAAGGAACTTCTTTGAAAGAAGCTGAAGCCATTTTACAACAGCATAAAATCGAAAAATTACCGATCGTTGATGATGCTGGACGTTTAAGCGGCTTGATCACGATCAAAGACATTGAAAAAATTCTGGAATTCCCAAATGCTGCTAAAGACGAACACGGACGTTTATTGGTTGCTGCTGCAGTAGGAGTGACTACTGACACATTTGAACGTGCACAAGCATTGATCGATGCAGGTGTCGACGCTATTATTGTTGACACAGCACATGGACATAGTGCAGGTGTTATTCGTAAAATCAAAGAAATTCGAGAAGAGTTTCCAGAAATTACGCTCATTGCCGGAAATGTGGCGACTGGTGAAGCAACCCGTGCGTTATATGATGTTGGCGTAGACGTTGTAAAAGTCGGGATTGGTCCAGGATCGATTTGTACGACTCGTGTCGTCGCTGGTGTCGGTGTTCCGCAAATCACAGCAATTTATGATGCAGCTGCGGTTGCTCGCGAATATGGCCGTACGATCATTGCAGATGGCGGAATCAAGTATTCAGGAGATATCGTTAAAGCTTTAGCTGCTGGCGGACATGCGGTTATGTTAGGCAGCATGCTTGCTGGTACAGATGAATCACCAGGCGAATTCGAACTTTTCCAAGGTCGTCGTTTTAAAACATACCGTGGCATGGGAAGTTTAGCCGCAATGGAAAAAGGGTCAAGCGATCGTTACTTCCAAGGTGGCGTAAATGAAGCCAACAAATTAGTTCCAGAAGGAATCGAAGGTCGTGTGGCTTATAAAGGCGCAGTATCTGATATTATCTTCCAATTATTAGGCGGTTTAAAATCCGGTATGGGATATGTTGGCGCAGCGAATTTAGAAGAATTGCGTGAAGACGCTCAATTTGTCCAAATGAGTGGGGCAGGTCTCCGCGAATCTCATCCGCATGATGTTCAAATCACTAAAGAAGCACCAAACTATTCAATCCAGTAATTGAGAATGCAGCCGAATGATTCCTTCTTTTTATAATAGAGGAACATTGCTGCCATAGAAGTTGGCCGAAAGACGTTAGTGTCTTTTGGCCAACTTCTATTTTTTAACGAATTCTTTAGTAATTTCTGTTATGATAAATAAAAATACACCTGAAAATGAGGGAAATGTATGAAAATTTTAGTAGTCGATGACGATAAAGAAATTGTCGAGCTCTTAAGCATTTACATTAAAAATGAAGGCTATGAGGTAGTCAAAGCTTATAGCGGCAAAGTTGCTTTAACAAAATTAACGGAACATAAAGATATTGATTTAATGGTTTTAGATGTAATGATGCCAGTACTAGATGGAATGGAAGTCGTCAAAACGGTTCGTCAAAATTCACAATTGCCTATTTTGATGTTGAGTGCCAAAACAACCGATGTCGATAAAATCAAAGGTTTAGTAACGGGTGCGGATGATTATGTGGCGAAGCCGTTTAATCCATTAGAAGTAATGGCTCGAATCAAATCTTTACTGAGACGCAGCACTTATGCAACGACTCAAGATGAACCGGATAAATTAGAAATTGGTCCGTTGATCATCCAAAAAGAATCTCACGAGGTCTGGACGCTGACCAATCAATCGATTCAACTAACTGCTTTGGAATTTGGCATTTTGTATTTATTAGCCAGTCATCCAAATCGAGTTTTTAGTGCAGACGAAATTTTTGAACGGGTATGGCAACAAGAAAGTTTGGTTTCTGCTAAAACAGTGATGGTCCATGTGAGTCATTTGCGCGATAAAATTGAAGAAGCCACTGGCGGAGAAAAAGTGATCCAGACCGTTTGGGGCGTAGGGTATAAAATCGAAGATCGTTAAGTTAGAGAGGAATCCAAAATATAGGAGTTGAACAAGCGCTTGAAAATAACCAGAAAAGAAAAGAGCAAATTGATTCTGGAAGGATTTATCACTGTCGGATTGATTGGTTTAGTCTATTATGCAGCCTTTGTCATTCTCAGTCGGGCCATATCCGCTTTCCCTGGAATTATCCGTTCTTTATGGATTTTTGGGGACGCGATCATCAGTATTCAAAGCAATCGAGTGATTTCGATTACGCCTTTTTTTGCATTTGTGCTGATCATCATAGCAGCGATAGCGATTCACTGGCGGCTGAAGAGACGTTATAAGCAAATGCAATTGAACCATGTCATTAGTGAACTGCACTACATTGCAGAAGGACATTATGAACACCGTATCGCAACGGATCTTAGCGGAGATATGAAAAAAGTCGTAGACAGTATTCACGTCTTAGTTGATAGTACCGTTAAGGCAATGGAAGAAGAGCGGAAAATCGAACAATCCAAAGATGAATTGATCACTAATGTCAGTCACGATATTCGGACACCGCTGACGTCTATTATCGGCTACTTAGGTTTAATAGAAGAAAGACGGTATCAAAATGAAGATGAACTGCTGAAATATACCCATACAGCGTATGTTAAAGCTAAACAAATGAAAGTGTTAGTAGAAGATTTATTTGAATACACACGTGTGCGTCAAACAACAACGCCTTTAAATTTAACGGAATTTGATATGGTCCAGTTATTGGAACAATTAGCTGCTGATTTTGAATTAGAAGCTGAAAAAAAAGGCATGCAAATTGAAGTAGTCAGCAAACAAGAAGTGATCCTGATGGAAGCTGACACAGAAAAAATCGTCCGCGTATTCAATAATTTGATCTCTAATGCCTTGAATTATGGAAACGATGGACAACACGTTTTTATTGAAGTGGAAAAAGTAGGGCAAGAAGTCGTGATTTCAGTTAATAACGATGGCAGCCCAATTCCTGCTCAATCGTTGAAACAACTGTTTAATCGTTTTTACCGTGTAGAAGAATCGCGTTCGCAAGAAACCGGCGGAACAGGGCTAGGCTTAGCGATCGCTCAGAGTATTATCGACCTTCATGGAGGCAGCATTTACGCAAAATCAGATAAACACCTCACGCAGTTTATCTTGCATTTTCCTTTAACTCAGCCTTCCCAAAAAGATTAAAATGTTTCACGTGAAGCAATTGCAAGAAAACAATATTTAAAAACAACTGTCTGCTAAGGGATTATCCAAAAGAGGGTTGTTTTTTTTATGAGATTTCGCTACCATAGAACAATGAGTGGATTTTGTCCATTTAAAATCGAGAGAAAACTATTGAGGAGATTTAAGGAATGAAAAAATTAACGAAATTCGGACTGGCATTTGTGATTACCTTAATGGTAGGAACTGTTCTTCCAGTTTTTAATGCAAGTATGACCGTTTCAGCTGCAGAAGCTGCTCCAGAAATTGAAGCTGCCGCTGCATTTATTATTGAACCTACTACTGGGAAAGTGTTATTGAATCAAAACGGTGATGAAAAACTGGGAATTGCTTCGATGACAAAAATGATTTCAGAATACATTATTTTTGAAGCCGTTGAAAAGGGCGACATCACATGGGATCAATCTATTCCCATCAGTGATTATGCACATAAAGTTAGTCAGAACAATTCGTTATCCAATGTTCCTTTAAGACAAGACGAAACTTATACAATTGAAGAGTTGTATCAAGCTATGGCTATTTATTCCGCAAACGGTGCAACCATAGCGATTGCTGAAGCAATCGCTGGAAGTGAACCTGAATTTGTCGACATGATGCGTGAACAAGTAGAATCATGGGGAATTAAAGACTACGAACTTTACAACAGCACAGGATTATCAAATTCCGATTTATACGGCAACCTTTATCCTGGCAGCAGCGAAGACAGCGAAAATGCTATGTCTGCTCGCGATATCGCTATTGTAGCGCAGCAATTACTGAAATCTTATCCAGAAGTATTAGAAACAACAAGTATTCCAGTAATGAATTTTAAAGAAGGCACATCGGATGAAATAAAAATGGAAAACTGGAACTGGATGTTGTCAGGTTTAATTTCTGAACGTGAAAACGTCGACGGTTTAAAAACAGGAACCACTGATTTTGCCGGTGCTACTTTTACCGGAACCGCACTAGAAAATGATATCCGGATCATTACTGTCGTGATGAACGTGAAAGATGGACAAAAAGATTTGAGCAAACGGTTTGTTGAAACCGATAAGATGATGGACTGGGCTTTTGCGAACTGGGAAGTAACAGAAGCTTATCAAAAAAATGATGTTATAAAAGAAGTCAAACCTCTAGCTGTAAACAAAGGAAAAGCTGACACTGTAAAAGTAGCCGCTGGTTCTGATATCAGCTTACTCGTACCTACTGGAACCGACTTGGAAAACTTAAAGGTTACATACCAACCTAAAAAAGAGTTGTTAAATGAAGAAAACCAAGTATCAGCACCTATAAAAAAAGCTGACAAAGTAGGAACGGTTCAAGTAACAACAGCAGACGATGAATTAGGCTATGTTAATGGCGATATGGGCGAAGAAGCAGAAGTTGTTGCAGCTCAAACTGTTGAAAAAGCTAATGTCTTCGTTCTAGCTGGACGCTGGATCAAAGGCTTCGTTTCTAACTTAATAGGCTAGATAAAAAAGGAGACCGTTGATGGTCTCCTTTTTTATTGACATGCGAGTGGCCATCGGGTAGAATAAACTCAAATCAATTAAATAAGTCGAACGTTAGTAGTGTGAGCTAGTAAAAGAGATAAAACGCATAGAGAGTCAGTGGTTGGTGGAAACTGATGGTTTGTTTTTTTGAATCCGTCACATGAAGTAAACAATGAACCAAAGCCAACTGAAGAAACGGCTTTGCCTAAATTGCTTCGGATCCAGACCGTTATCTGTTGTAAAGCGTAGAATCTGTCTGTCTGATGGTTTCTAAATTTGGGTGGTACCGCGAACTTCGAGGCCATTTCGTCCCATGAACCAAGGGAGGAAATGGCTTTTTTTGTTGCTCTGAAAAAGATTGAATCTCGTTCAATGAGGGGTTAAGTTCGAAATCCTAAAGAAAAGAATAGAAAGGAAGAGAAATATGTTAGATATAAAATTGCTTAGAACGGACTTTGAGAATGTAGCGGAGAAACTTGCTACACGAGGAGTGAAACCAGAGGTATTAGAAAACTTTGTTCAATTAGACAGCCAAAGACGCGAGTTATTGGTGGAGACCGAAAAGTTAAAAAAATACCGTAATGAAGTTTCAAGTGCGATCGCTGCTATGAAACGCAATAAAGAAGATGCTGATGCTAAAATCCGTGAGATGCGCGAAGTTGGCGATCAGATCAAAGGCTTAGACGAACAAGTGACAGAAGTCGATAATCAAATCGATGCGATTGCCACCGGCTTGCCTAATTTGCCTCATCATTCTGTACCCGTTGGGGCAGATGAAGAAGATAATGTTGAGATCCGCAAATGGGGAACGCCGAAAACCTTTGACTTCGAAACTAAAGCTCATTGGGAAATTGGCGAAGACTTAGACATTCTGGATTTTGAGCGGGGTTCAAAAGTATCCGGGAGCCGTTTCCTTTATTACAAAGGTTTAGGCGCCCGGTTGGAACGGGCTGTTTACAATTTCATGTTGAATCTGCATACGGAAGAACACGGCTATACTGAAATGATCACACCTTATTTAGTGAATAGTGAATCTATGTTCGGTACCGGTCAGTTCCCTAGATTTAAAGAAGATGTGTTTCAAATTGAAGGAACAGATTTAACGCTTATTCCGACAGCGGAAGTTCCTTTAACGAATTACTACCGTGGTGAAATCATGAAAGAAGAACAACTGCCTGTTTACTTTACAGCAATGAGCCCTTCATTTAGATCAGAAGCAGGCAGTGCTGGACGCGACACTCGTGGGTTGATCCGTCTGCATCAATTCCATAAAGTTGAAATGGTGAAATTCAGCAAGCCAGAAAACTCTTATGATGAGTTGGAAAAAATGACTCAAGATGCAGAGTCTGTTTTACAAAAATTAGATTTGCCGTATCGTGTATTGGCACTATGTACAGGAGATATGGGTTTTTCAGCTGCTAAAACATATGATTTAGAAGTTTGGATCCCTACTCAAGATGTTTACCGAGAAATCAGTTCATGTTCAAATACTGAAGCTTTCCAAGCGCGCCGTGCTAAAATCCGCTACCGGAATACAGCAACAGAAAAATTAGACTA